>PKTY01000284.1 GCA_002869725.1 Desulfuromonas sp.
GGAGTTTCCAGCGTTGAACCGTCTCGATGGTTCGAAGCTCCTGAAGATAACCGAGAGCCAGTCCACCGCCTCGAAAGATCAGATGCGGAACATTGTACAAAACAAGAAAAACCACCGGAGCCCATAACGAGCCCTGACTGGCGAAAAACAGAGCAACAACGGCAGCAAGGGGACGAATTGCCCCCCAGAAAAGAGCATCTCCCATGGCTGCAAACGGTGCAATGACCATATTCTTGAATGTCTGGACATCGACCAAAAGTTGCTCCCTGTTTGCAACCTTTTCCTCCATACGAAGACAACACCCGGCAACCAGGCTGGCCATATAGGGATGGGTGTTGAAATAGCTGGTATGCCGTTCACAGACATCCGGTGGCGGCGACACTCCGTAGATATCGCGTAAACCTGGCAGTAGCATGTAGAACAAGCCGAGATTCTGCAGCCGTTCGAAGTTCCAACTGGTCTGAATGAACAGAGACCGAACAAAAACCCTGAACAGGGTGGTCCATTTCAGATTGGCTTGTCTCATCCGTTCTACCTCAGCCACATGGCCAGAAGAGTGCCAGCAAAGGATGCTCCGAATAGTGTCGTACCCCGATTGACGTTGGTTGTGCCTAACAACGCTGCGGCTCCAATCAGAACCAGGCTGTACTGCAGAGCAAATCCCGTTTCACGAACCATTCCGAGAAGTAAGGGCGCAATCAGCCAGAGCAATGTACTGCTAGCCACAACAATGACCAGGGCGGTTGCAAGACCAGCCAGCATAAAATGAAGCCCCCCACGCATGTGCAATCTCTCCACAGTGCGGAGATCACCCACTGTGATTTGCGATTGGACCTGCAGATTGAGGCGATCATTTGCAGCACGGGCCATGCGTTCAAATATCTGTCCACATTTGCCAAGAGGGATGGCCGTCAATACGGCAAGCAGCACAATGGGCATCCCCTGGAAGCCACAAAGACGGTCAAGAGTCAGGGCCGTAACGGTGGCCCCCAAAGCGATCTGAGTGTCGTCCGGGGGAATCACGGCGCCAACCGGTAGCCGTCCCAACCAGAGCAGCTCGAGAAGTAAGCCGACTTGCAGACCGACCATCGGTTCGCCAAAAACCGCTGCACTTAAAGGTGCAACCACAACCGGCCTGGAAATCATAAATTGTGCAAAGGCGACCCGATCGGTACTGGCAATGATCGAAATCAGGGCGACCAACAAGTATTCCCCGAACACTTTCAGCCACCTTCGATGCGCAACATGCGCTGCCAGGGTTGTTCCCGGTCGGCAGGAACACATTGAGAACAGATTCTGACCCCCTGTGCTTCAACCTGTTTGAGGTTTTCGATATCCTGCCGGTCCAAAGCGATGGTGCAGGAGTAGCGACTTTTGCCAGCGTCGGAGTGCATATTCCCCAGGTTGAGTTTGGTGTAGGCCACACCGAGATGCCTGAGCTGCAAAGCATCCGAGGAGTTGGCCAGCAGTAACAGAACCCGCTTCTTCAAAAGATCAGTCGAATTGAGGATAGCAACCGTTTCACTGAGAGGGGTAATTAACAGACGGATCGCACTCGGCACCGCCGACTGCATCACCATGCTCTGGAAGGTATTGCCCGCAACCTCGTTGTTGGCGACCACGATGCAGTCAGCCTTGACATGCGGGACCCACGCCTCAAGAACCTGGCCATGCACCAGGCGGCTGTCGATACGGACCAGAACAATACTCATGTCAGACTGACCTGCTTTGCAGAAAATCATCCGCCCGGGCGATGCTCTGCTGGCCATAAGCCTTGAGGATGCCGACCAATTCTGCCAGCGGTACGTTCTCCTGGCTGTTGAAAAACTTGAGTAGCATCGGCAGGTTGACTCCGGTCAGCAGATCGACTTTGACTGCATCGAGAAAGGTCATACCGACATTGGCTGGTGTACCACCAAACATATCGGTGGCTATAATCACCCCCTGACCATCACCACCGACCTCGTCAATCGCTTTTCCGAGCTCGTCGCGAACCTGCTCGAGACCGAGGTCCCGGCCGACAGCCACCGCCCTGGCATTGCGTACCGGGCCAATGATCATCTGAACTGAAGAGAGCAGTTCCCGCCCGAGGCTTCCATGAGTTGCGACAACCAAACCAATCATCAATTATGTCCCGCTACAGCCGATATCTCGATGAAGCACGTCGACCAAATAGCCACTTCCGAGGATATGGGCCTGAAGATTCTGAGCAAGAGCCACACTGCGGTGGCGCCCTCCGGTGCAGCCCAGGGCAACAGTCAGATTCGCCTTGCCCTCCTGGTTAAAACGGGGAATCAGGAACTTCAATATATCCCGCAATTTCTCAACAAAAACCTGACAGTCCGGCTGTCCGAGAACAAATTCACTGACTTGGGAGTCGAGTCCACTAAGAGGGCGCAATGCCTCGACAAAATGCGGATTATTGAGAAATCGTACATCGAACACCAGGTCGGCTTCAAGAGGAAGTCCATAACGAAAACCGAAGGAAACAACCTGAATCTTCATCTTTTCCGTGTCTGAATCAGGACCGAACATGGCGACAAGCACTCTTCGCCGTAACTGATGAACGTTGGTTCCGCTGGAATCGAGAACCACCGTAGCAACCCGCCGCAATCCGCCCATCAACTCCCGCTCCCTCTGGATAGCAGCTATGATTCCCTCAGTCTGGACAAGTGGGTGGCGTCGTCTTGTCTCTGAATAACGGCGCACCAAGTCCTGATCGGAGGCCTCGAAAAAAAGGATATCGACCCGATGTCCCTCCTTCCTAACCTGTTCAAACATCTCAGAGAAATTACCTAAAAATTCGGCGCTTCTGGCATCGACTACAGCGGCGACCCGATCATAACCACGGTCCGTCCGTTCAAGAAAATCAGGGAGCATGACCAGCGGCAGGTTATCGATTACAAAGAAACCATGATCTTCGAGTACTCGCGCTCCGGTACTTTTCCCGGAACCGGACAGACCTGTAATCACAACCAAATGACGATTCATTCCAGATTATCACCGATAATGTTCATGGAGTGGAGACGAGCCGCCTCAACCATACGTTTTTCGAGCAGCTCTTCGAATTCGGCGGCGCTGTGGTAACCCATCTCTTTGAGCAGCTGATTGCGGGCAGCAACTTCAACAATCGAGGTGATATTGCGACCTTGACGAACGGGTATCACCTGCAGGGGGAGCTTGATGCCAAGCAGCTCATAGGTCTGCTGATCGAAGCCGAGGCGATCATACTGTTCGCCTTCTTGCCATTCCGCCAGTTCAATCACCAGATCGATCTTTTTGCGTTCCCGAATCGATGCGACCCCGAACAGGTGTTTGATATTGATGATACCAAGCCCTCGAATCTCCATATGATAGTGCAACATCTCATTGCGTTCGCCGAACAACACCGATGGCAGCTTGAGACGCACCTTAACCACGTCATCGGCCACCAGCCGGTGACCACGCAGAACCAGATCGAGTGCACATTCGCTCTTGCCGATACCGCTTTTTCCAATCAGCAGAACCCCCACACCCAACACATCGACCAGCACTCCGTGGATGTTGGTCTGGGGCAGCAGCCTCTCTTCAAGGTACTGAGTGATCAGGGAAATAAATGTCGAACTCTGGTGGTGGGTCCGTAACAGAGGGATGGAGTTGCGTTCAACAGCTTCAAGCAGGTTGTCCGGTGGCTGCTGAGATTTGGTGATAATAAAGCAGCAGACATCAAGGCTGCAGAGCAGCTCAAGATTGCGATCGGATTTGTCAGGAGCCAGGCTATTAAGTTGCTGGAGGTAGCTAAGTTCAGTCGACCCCAGAACCTGAATGCGGTCGGGATGAATATTCGTGGTATACCCTGCCAGAGCCAGGCCGGGCTTCTGGATACGAGGCACCTGGACAAATCTGTTGAGGCCACCTTCTCCGGCCACCAGCTCCAGATCGAGGTCTGCCCCCTGCTCCGCCAACAAATCTGCAATGCTGAACCGCGGCATAACGGGGTCTTTTAGATCTGCTCTTCCTCTTCAGTAATAATTCTGTGAATTTCAATGGCGTCACAGGCAGACATCAGGCGCTCCCGCACCCCACTACTTTTTAGAAGCTTGGAGATTCTTGCCAGGGTTTTGAGGTGAATCCCGACCGAATCCTCGGGAGCAATCAGCAGAAAAAAAAGATTGGCGGGTTTGCCGTCCATCGAATCGAAATCGACCCCTTGACGGCTCAAGCCGAAGGAAATCAGCATCTGATCGACATCCTTCAATTTGCCGTGTGGAATGGCTACACCCTCGCCTATTCCGGTACTGCCAAGCCTCTCTCGTTCAAGGAGTACCTTGAGTACATTGTCCCGATCGAGCTTCGGCTTGACATTCGCCAGGGCGTCTGTCAATTCAGCCAGAACATCCTTTTTGCCCGTCCCTTTAAGGTCAGCAACAATCGCAGCCGAATCAAGTAGTTCCGCAATCTTCATAGAGGATATTTCACACCTTAAGATTTACATAAAATAGCGGCAGGTGAACCTTGAGAGACTCACCTGCCGGAAAAGATAGCCTCAGCCCTGAGGAACAATCAAGCCATAATTACCGTCCTTACGGCGATAAACCACGTTGATCTCTTCGGATGTCGCGTCGGTAAAGACCAGGAATTCCTTGTCGAGCAAGTCCATCTGCATCACCGCTTCTTCAACGGACATTGGCTTGACCGGAAAGCTGTTGGTCTTAATGATACCGGGTTCGGGATGCCCCTGATCGATACTCTCAGCGGTGATCACGGATTTGCTGACCCGTCGTTCCCGGCCGCTGGCCGGTTTATGCTGCTTGATCTTATCCTTGTAGCGCTTGAGTTGACGTTCGATCTTGTCGAGCACGCCGTCTACCGCGGCGTACATATCCGCCGTTTCCTCGGAAGCCTTGATGGTGATCCCCTTGGCCACCAGGGTTACTTCAGCTTTGTGGCGAATTTTCTTTTCAACCGACAACACAGCCTGGGCTTCAACCGGTTCATCAATGTATTTCTTAACCTTGGAAAGTTTGTCTTCGACATAGCTGCGAACAGGATCACTCGATTCCATGTGGCGGAAGGTCACGCTGATTTGCATAGTTTCTAACCTCCTGATGTCAGTGTCTGGATGCCATTGCGGCTTTAAAGGTTTAAGTTAAGTATACCCGTTAACACACGAACTTCACGCGTGATCATTAAAAATGTCGTTTACGTTGTGTCGACGAGCCAATACCCAGCATTTCTCGATACTTGGTAACCGTACGGCGGGCGATATCAATCCCCTTGTCCTGGAGTAGGTCAACCAGTTTCTGATCGGAGTAGGGTTTGCGATTGTTTTCATTGGCAACAATTTCGCGAATCTTACTTTTAACGCTTTCCGAGGCGACCGAATCTCCTTCGGTCGTGTTGATCCCGCTATTGAAGAAATACTTGAGTTCAAACAGACCCTGCGGGGTCTGGACATACTTGTTAGTCGTCACCCGGCTGACAGTCGACTCATGCATCTCAATATCCTCGGCCACATCACGCAGAACCAGCGGCTTGAGATACTCGATTCCACGCTCGAAAAAGTCGCGCTGAAATTTGACAATGCTGCGGGTTACCTTGTAGATGGTGCGTTGACGCTGATGAATGCTTTTGATCAGCCACAGGGCTCCACGCATCTTCTCCTGAATGTACTCTCCCGCTTTGTCATCGAGCTCGGTATTGCCAGACAGGGCATTGCGATAGAACGAATTGATTCTGAGATTTGGCAACCCTTCATCGTTGAGCACAACAACAAATTCGTCACCAATCTTGTAGACAAAGATATCCGGGATAATGTATTGGATTTCGGCTTGGTCGTACTGGCTGCCGGGCCGCGGATCGAGGCCACTGATCAACTTGGCCGCTGCCAGAACATCGTCAAGTGGGACCTGGAGGCTGCGTGCAATCTGAGGGTAGCGGCGAGCCTCGATTTCAGCGATGTAATCACGAAGCAGCCGAGCCGCAAGACTCTCCTCCATGCCAAGGTGGTCAATCTGCTTGAGCAGACACTCCTGCAGCGTACGGCTGGCCACCCCGACCGGGTCGAACTCCTGAACAATGTGCAGGGCCTTCTCAATCTGATCATTTTCAACGGCCAACTGGGTCGCCAATTCCTCGACAGAAACCTGGAGGTAACCGTTTTCATCGATATTACCGATAATCTCCCCGGCAATATTGCGATCGGCATCCGCGATACGAGATAGATTCAACTGCCAGATCAGATGATCGTGCAGAGTCGGTGTCTTTGTCAGCAGGTTCTCAAAGCCGGGGCGATCATCATCGTCGCTCTCGTAGCTGTCAGCAGTCGTTCCTCCCAGGCTGTAGCTCTCGAGGTAGGTCTTCCAGTCGATATCGCTCAAGCCGTCGTTTTCAGCCTTGACTTCCTGAAACTCCCCCCCCTCTTCGCTACTGTCTGAAGGTACCTCCTGCTCTTCTTCGGCAGCTAGTTTTTCTTCCTCCTGATCCTGGCCCTCCTCAAGAATCGGGTTCTCCTCCAATTCACTGCGCACCACATCCATAAGTTCCATGCGGGAGAGCTGCAAAAGTTTGATGGCCTGCTGCAGCTGGGGGGTCATCACCAGCTGCTGGCTCATTTTCAGTTGCTGTCTGATTTCAAGTGCCATGGTACCGTATTGTCGTGCAAATCCGATCCCTAGACCGGTCAGTTAAAGTGTGAAATTCTCACCCAGATAGATTGCGCGGGCCTGTGAGCTGGAAGCGATGGCCGACGGTGGGCCCTGCTCAAGAACTTTCCCCTCATTGAGGATGTAGGCCCGGTCACAGACCCCCAACGTCTCCCGAACATTATGGTCGGAGATCAGCACACCGATCCCCCGTTCGCGCAATTGCTTGATAATCGTCTGGATATCGAGCACAGCAATCGGATCAATTCCGGCAAAGGGCTCGTCAAGCAGGATGAAGCGCGGCTCGATGACCAGAGCCCTGGCAATCTCCACTCGACGTCGTTCGCCGCCAGACAAGGAGTAGCCAAAAGAGTGTGCCACATGCGTCAAACGAAAATCTTCCAGCAACTGTTGCAGACGACTTTGACGATATCGAGAATCACGACTGACCGTTTCAAGAATCGCCATCAGGTTCTGCTCGACGGTCAACTTCCTGAAAACCGAAGCCTCTTGTGGCAGGTAAGAGATTCCACGTTGTGCCCGCTGGTGCATTGGCAATCGCGAGATATCCTCATCATCGAGAACCACCTGTCCTTGGTCGGGTCTGACCAAACCAACCACCATGTAAAAAGAGGTGGTTTTTCCAGCCCCGTTTGGGCCAAGCAGTCCGACGACTTCGCCACTGGCAAGGTCGAGATCAACCTGGCTGACCACTGTACGCTTCCGGTAGACTTTTGACAACCCCCGGGCCTGTAGCCGACTGTTCAAGGCCCCTCCTTGGCTTGGGGCTGGAACTGAGCATTCACCCTCCCGTTACTCCCACCCGTTACCAGGGTACGCTGGTCCTCCAGGTAGAGCACGATCTGTTCCCCCTGAACCAAACTCCCCCCCTGACGAACTGTTGCCTGTCCGCTCAGAGTAACGCGTTGTTCACTCTGGTTGTAATCGGCAACTTCTCCGGTCGCTTCCCTGAGTGGTTGCACAAGTCGCACAGCACCTTCGGCAAGAACGCGCTCAACCTCGCGATCCTGAGCGGAAAAAAACAGCGTCAAACGTTCAGCGGTCAGCGTCATATCGCCCTGCTGAGCAATGGCATTGCCGAAAAACCGTAACGTTCCTTGGACCTCATCGGCTTCCATACTGTCTGACGTGACCTTCACCGGACCCCGCGAACTCTCTACAGTTGGGGATGATGCCCAGCCGTCTGAGGTGCAAACCACCACTAGAAAGGAGCAGATCAGGCTGAGCATCAGACACCAACGAGTCATCAGTCGTTTCCCGGAAGAAATTCCGCCTTGACCTCTGCCAGGGCTTTAAATCGCCTATTGGTCAAATCAATTTCCATCCCGACTCCAGACAAACTCAGGCTTTCACCAATCAGTTTGAAAGGGGCAGCCGTTTCGATGATACGCTGCGGCTGATTGAAATCGATGGATGACGTCTCCAGACGATAACCATCAACATGAACAACGACCACGTCATCCAACAGAGCGACCTGAAGATAATCGCCACTCACCCAACCGGAGTCGGCCCTCAGTTCACCGAGAGGGTCGCCATTCTCATCATTGACCAGCAGATAGGGGGAACGAAGTTCCAACCTCTCCCCTTTCGTTTGTCGTTCTACTCTCTCCGCACGCAGTCGCCAACGCTCCACCCCCTCTATCAAGTGGGTGTAATCGATGGTGTCAAGAGCCAGTTGGGCACCAATCGGCAGGCTATTGAGATCACCCTGCCCAGCCCGCAATGACCGGTAGCCTGAATATGCCACCCACCCAAGAACAGCGAACAAGAGAACAGCCAGAACCAGGAGCATGTGGCGAGAAAGTAAGGGGCGCGACATCTAGCGTTCACTATAACAGCAGGTCAGAGCGCTGTAAAGGGGGTTCTTGCGGACTTGGCATAAGAATTGAATGGAAGGTTAATCGATCGCGTAACGCGCCGTGACGCCCTCCCACAAACCGGCACCCTTGAGCAGGTGGTCACAGATCTCCCTGACGGCACCCCGCCCCCCGCAACGCTTGGTCACCAGATGAACATGGGGCTTGACCTCTTCGGCAGCATCGGCAACCGTCGCTGAGAAACCGGCCCGGCGCAGTAGCGGCAGATCGACCAGGTCATCTCCGGCATAGGCGACCTGTTCTGGTTTAAGCTGCAACTGCTCGAGAATTTCGTCGAAAGGGATTCGCTTATCTTTGACTCCCTGATAGACAAGAGTGATTCCCAACTCCTCGGCTCGTCTTGCAACAACCTGAGAGTTGCGTCCGGTAATGATCCCAACTCTGATCCCGGCCCGCTGCACCAGCTTGAGCCCGTGGCCGTCTTTGACATCGAACGCCTTGAACTCATTGCCGAAGTTGTCAAAGATGATCCGGCCATCGGTCATAACCCCGTCGACATCGAGCAGCAGCAGACGTATGTTGCTAAGGTCAGGCACCATCACATCACCCCTGCCCTGAGCAGATCGTGCAAGTGAATGATTCCGACCGGTTGCCGTGAATCCTCATTCTCGAAGACAAACAGCGATGTGATAGAGTGCTGTTCCATACGCTGCAAGGCCTTGGCTGCCAGATTGTCTCTCAGTATTCTCTTCGGTTGCCGATTCATGACCTCGGCAATCGGCCGGTTGAGGATGGCAATGCCGCTCTCGATCGTTCTGCGTAAATCACCATCAGTAAAAACCCCGACAAGCTCTTTCTCGCTGTTAAAAACTCCGGTGATACCAAGCTTCTTGCTCGATATCTCGTAAAGAGCATCCTTCAGCAATGTATCCTCGCTCACCGCAGGAATCGCTTTTTCGGTATGCATCAGGTCAAAGACTCGTAAAAGCAGACGCTTACCAAGAGCTCCACCAGGGTGGTAGAGGGCAAAATCTTCCTCACGGAATCCTCTTTCCAGCAGCAGGGCGACAGCCAGAGCGTCACCCATGGCCAGAGTGGCGGTCGTGCTCGCCGTCGGGGCCAGCTGTAACGGGCAAGCCTCTTCACGTACCGAGATGTCGAGGAACAGGTCACCAGCCCGACCGAGTGTACTCGTAGCGCTCCCCGACATTGAGATCAAAGGGAGCCCCATGCGCTTGATAATCGGTAGAATCCGGGCAATCTCCTCAGTCTCTCCGGAGTTGGAGACGGCAATAACCACGTCTCCCTTCATCAGCATCCCCAGATCGCCATGGACCCCTTCTGCCGGATGGAGAAAAAAAGCCGGGGTACCGGTCGAGGCCAGGGTTGCCGCGACTTTCTGACAGATCAGGCCGGACTTGCCCATACCGGTGACAACCACCCGCCCCTGACAGGCCATGATCATTTCGACAGCCTTGGCAAACTGGCCATCCAAACGGTTGGCCATTTCAGTCAGAGCCGCAGCTTCAATGCTCATAACCCGTCGGGCGGCTTCGACAATCTTCCCCTGATTGCTCATTGGCCTTTGACCACCCTGTCGAGTTCCAGCATCTTACCAAGCAGTTCTTCAACATCTTCAAGCGGCAGGCTGTTGGGCCCGTCGCACAGAGCGCAGTCCGGATTGTCGTGAACTTCCCAAAACAGAGCATCGATTCCGGTGGCCACCGCGGCTCGCGACAGCGGAGCAACAAAGTCACGCTGTCCCCCTGAGGAGTCGCCGGCACCGCCAGGCAGCTGGACCGAATGTGTTGCATCAAACACCACAGGGCAGCCGGTTTTTCTCATAATCACCAGGGAACGCATATCAGCAACCAGGTTGTTGTAACCAAAACTGGCTCCTCGTTCGGTTAATAAAATTCTGTGATTGCCGGTGGAGCGGACCTTGCCGATCGCATGAGTTACATCCCAGGGGGCCTGAAATTGTCCTTTTTTGATATTGACCACCCGGCCGGTTTCGCCGACGGCGACCAGCAGGTCGGTCTGACGAGACAGAAAGGCTGGAACCTGTAAAATATCGAGAACTTCCGATGCCGGCCACACCTGGCTGACATCGTGGACATCTGAAAGCAACGGCAAACCCGTCACCTGCTTGACCCTGTCCAGAATCTCAAGCCCCTGCTCCAGACCAGGCCCCCGGTAGGAACTGACCGAGGTCCGGTTGGCCTTGTCATAAGAGGCCTTGAATACCAGACCAACACCGACTCTAGACGCAATCTGCTGCAAAGACTCGGCAAGTCGCAGGGTATGCTCATAATTTTCGATCACACAGGGTCCAGCAATCAGAACCAGCGGGTCTCCTCCGCCAATCCGAAGTTTGCCGACATTGAGAGCTTCCGACATTGTCTATCTACTCCTGACTCTGTTTGAAGCAGGCTCCCACAAATGATTCGAACAGAGGGTGCGGAGCCATCGGCCGCGACTTGAACTCAGGATGGAACTGACAGCCGAGGAACCAGGGATGATCTTTAATTTCAACAATTTCGACCAGATCCTCCTTGGGATAGATTCCGGACAGAATCAATCCGCAACCTTCAAGTTGCTGCCGATAGGCGTTGTTAAATTCGTAGCGATGGCGGTGGCGCTCAATGATCTCATCCTGGCCATAGATGCGCCGAGCCATAGTCTGCGCCGAAAGGCTGCAGGGGTAGGCGCCGAGACGCATGGTCCCCCCCTTCCCTTTGACACTTTTCTGCTTTTCCATAATGTGGATCACCGGGTTTTTCGCCTCCTCCTTGAACTCACTGGAGTAGGCGTCTTCGATGCTGCAGACATTGCGGGCAAACTCGGTGACAGCCATCTGCATGCCGAGGCAGATTCCGAAGAACGGTACCTTGTTCTCCCGTGCGTAACGGATCGCCGAGATCTTCCCCTCGCTCCCCCGTTCGCCGAATCCACCCGGGACCAGGATGCCGTCGACGTCGTCGAACATGGTGTCGATACCATGCCGCTCCAGCGCTTCAGAATCGACGTATTTGAGATGAACCCGGCAATCGTTGGCAATTCCACCGTGGATCAGGGCTTCGGAGAGCCACTTGTAGCTCTCGGTCA
>PKTY01000199.1 GCA_002869725.1 Desulfuromonas sp.
CCATCGATGTAAATATAGTCGTTACCCGCCCCGTGCATCTTGGTAAAACGCATGATCAGCCTCTGTCGTTGATTGCTTGTCGGCCATTATAACGACAATCCTCACCGGTTCACAACCGGGCAACGATTCAGACGACCACAAACGCTCTTTTCAAACTTTCAAAACAGTGTTAGTTTTTGAAGGTCAGCCCCCTTTCCCTGCATCTCCCAGGAGAAGAACATGCCGATTTCCCCACCTTCGGAAGCTTTGCTCGACCAGTCGCCCATGGAACTGATGCAGCTGTTCGGCCGGATGCGCAGCTTCACCGATCGCGCCGTATTTCGTGGAACCCTTCCTGCAATCTGGCAGTGTTCCGACGAAAGCCAATCGATCAAAAAAGCCCTGTTCGGCTATGTTTATAACTGTCCTTCCTTCAACCTTGGCCGGGTCGGAGCCCTGCTCGACCCAACCCGGCTGGCGACCGCCGCCCACCACGGACATGATCTGGTGATCATCGGTGGCAGTCATGTTGGCGGGGAGGAGCATGATGGCATCGGCTATATCCGGCGCATTCACGACAAGATCGCCCCCTGCTGCGGCATGCTAAAGCGCATGCTCGACCCTTATCTGCAGGTCTACCAGCGTGCGAGCCAGTTGATCAAGCTGTCCCGCGACGAAGAGACAGTGCGCATCGAAATCCCCTACAAGTACCTGTTCCAGAAACCGGCCGGAGAAGCTCCGAGGATTCGTCTGCGCCGGGAACGTCTGATTGGTGGCGAGGCCATCGGCGAAGGATCCCTCGGTAAAGTCTACCCTCTTCACCCCGAACTGGCGGCCCGGTCACCGCAACTACTCATGGCACTGGGCAGTAAACCCGAACCGATCGGTGACCTCTTGCATCCCGACACCTTCTCATTCAGCAAAATTCTGGAGCGGGATAGCCACGAGCCCAAAAACATGCTGGAAGTTTCGGTCTACGAGTTTCTGCCGGAGATTGTCACCACCCAACACCCCCACCGGCGCTTGTGCAATGTCAACACCTGGCGCCAGTTCCATCGTATTGCATCCTATATCACTGACAGTTTCGACGGAGTTGGACGCAATATTTTCGTTCTAGCCGGGTTGACCATTGACCACAGTATTCGTCACAACAGCTTCGTCCCACAGTTCGGCTTCTGGATGGAACGGGGCCGCACACTCGATGCCCGCTATTACGGACCGGCCGATATCTACGACCTGCTTGCCCAGCAGCCTGTCTACCGACCGCCGGTGACCTTCCTCGAATACGCGGGGATCAGCTGAGTTTCGAACAGTTTACTGCCACTCCGCACCGTTCCAGCGACAGAGGGTGATATGCCCCGGACGGGTCAGGGTCAGGGCCATGCTCCGCCGACCATCACTGAGGTAAACGGCGCCAGGTCCGATTACGCTGAACCCCTGATGGTCGAACTTGATGCAGGGCTGATCCTGGCAGGGAGGGTAGCCGGGGCTGGCAAAGGTGACGGCCGAGCTTGTCGTACCGGTCTGATTGCTGCAGGCCTTGCGATCAATGCCGGACGCCAGGTCAAAGCTGACATCGTTCGGCAAATGGCGACTCCAGACTTGCCGACTTTCAGAGAGCTCGGGTTCTCCATCATTGTCACTGTCCCGCCAGTGATACAGGGCATATGACTCATCAGACTGAAACACCAGGAAGCTGCGCTGGGTGAGCAGGCTGCCGTTTACCAGCGTCAGACTGCCCGACTGCTCGGCCACAGCTTGAGCCTGTTTGATATCTTCATAGATCTGCTGGGCTGCACGATCGACCTGCCCGTTGCGCAGCCAAATGCTTGCCCCCCAGTCGCCAATGCACAGCACAACACCGATCAGCGCAAGGGTCGTCAGCAGCTCAATCAGGGTGAATCCGGGCGAGGCCTTTTCTCTGCTCAGCGCTGGCGCCATGTGAGCACCTTGACTGAACCCTCAGCATAGGGTCTCTGTTCTTCCTCAGTGTGCGGAGTACCATACTGGCTGACATCTCCGGTCAGAGAAACTGACAAAGCCAGGCCATCTCTCACCAGAGTTTGAGCAACCAGACCAGCCGGCTGGTTAACACTCTCCACCAACTGCCCGGTCGAATCGATGGCCAGCAGTCGACCGACGGTCTGCTCGGCCGGAGAGTCGGTGTCCCCCCAGTAGTTGATGGCAACTCCGACCAGCAGATTGCCTGCACCATCGATCAGCGGGGCATGCCAGACCTGCTCCCCCTGAGGCAGAGACTGCTGCCAGAGGAGTTCGCCGCCGGTTGCGATCAAAGAGAGTGCATAGAGACCATACTGGCCATTGGGATCGGCGTGAGCCGCACCACCGGTCCCGAAATAGATCGTGTCCCCGAGTATGGCCACCTCCGCGCCGATCGGCTCGCCGACTCCCCCCGGGGTGACAAACAGCGGTCCTTCTCCATAGACGGTGCCATCTGCTGCAGCGACTCCCCAGAGCCGGCCGGTTGGGTCTCCGCAGACCAGCAGATCAACCTTGCCATCACGATCACTGTCGTAGAGGCCAGGAACCGGCGGAGCCGTCGAAAACGAATCGGCCAATCCCTGATAAGAAGAAAAATACTGCCAATCAGTCATGCCACTGAGCAGGTCGATGGCCATGATCTCGATTCCCGGACTGGTCAAGCCATCGTCTGCCGACAAACGGGTCGAGCTCAGAAAAAGCTGAGCCGAGCCGTCTTGACCCGCTTCACTCTGACCGAAACGGACCCCTCCGGTCGTTGCCACCCCATCCCCGCTCAATGGCTGCTCCCAGACCAGCCCAGGCCGGTAGGGATCGGTGACGTCAAGCACAAACAGAGTGCTGTGGCCGGCAGCAAGGGCCGTTGCGCTGGCTGCCAGCAGAGTATGCCAGCGGGGAAAACCATCTCCATCCAGGTCAATAAAAAAATCGCCGACGGTCGGCTGACTGTCAACTTCAACAACCGGCGCCCTTCCAGTCTCTGCCAAAGGCTGATCATTGAGGTAGCCGAGCAGGCTGCCCGGCAGGTAGGCCCAGAGTTCGACACCTGCCGCGGGATCGTCGTTCAGATAGCCGTGCTCTTGCCAGCTTCCGGCATGAAAGGCATGGAGCATGCCATCGGTGGCCCCGACATAGACCACCCGATCGCGGACCTCTGCCGTCTCAATCACCGGACTGCGACCGACGAGTGATGGAGCCGATCTGCGAATTCCCCACAACAGATGATCCGCGTCAGCGGTTCCGGCCGGGTCTTCAGCCGTACAACCGGTGCGCCCCCGGGCCAGGTTGATCAAAGCTTCGGCTTCAGCCGGAGTCGCAACCCCGAGCAGGGGCCGGAGGATGTCCGCAGTATGGGGTGCCAGCGGCATCAGCTCCTGTTCGCCAGGCGGACCCGGTAAATTGGTGAACAGGGTCCGGTAAAGATTATCCGATCCCGGAGCAAGCGGTGGGTCGCTGTCGATATGTTGGCCGGGAGATGTTCCAAGACCGGGCTGTGGCATGAGAGCAGCGGCGTCCCAAAGAGGCCCGTCACCGAGTCCGTAAAGGTTGTAAGCACGCAGGTGCCCGAAATGAGCTGAGGGATCGGCGCTGCCGACAATGAGCAGCCCGCCGTCAATTGCCGGCGTTGACCTGAACAGATCAACCGACACTTCAGCAGCGGCCGGCGTCGATGTGCAAATTCCCGTTATAAGGAGGCCGCAGAGGACGACCAGCAAGCGAACGGGAGTCAACAGACCGTCAACCCGGGTATTATTTTTCATTGATTCAGACTCCATGTGGCAAGAGGGTTGTCGAGAATTCTGGTCAGATCGCCTCCAACCGACTGCCGACTGTCGGCTGTCAGAATTGAATCGAATCCGCACAGACACTCAATTAACACCTCGGGTGGAGACCCCTGACCGGTTCTGGCCAGCACCAACACTTTCAAATCGTTGTCCGTCAAGGGGTCATCATCACCATCCAGATTGTCACGCAGAAAAATCTCAACCTGGACTCCGTTCAGCTCCTGATGCCAGAGAGCCTGTTCGGGGTGATCGGCCTGCGCGGTGAGCAGCGCATCCCAGCCAGCCTCAGCCAGATAATGCCTGGTCAGCTCAGCGCGTGCCCATTCGATTGCCGAATTGGCCCCCCAGTAACTGACCTGGCGCAAACGTTCATGTCCAAGAGTTCGGCTCGACTGAATCACCTTTTCGGTCAGGGTCATGGCGAGCAGCAGCATAGCCGCCAACATAAGAACGACCGACACCAAAGCCATACCACGCTGATCAGAGGCCATTGTTTCTGACCTCGGCCACCTGACTGACCAGCACCCGGCGGAAATTATCGTTGAATGGCCCGTAGCTCCTGTCTGCCAGTTGGTAGCAGAGGTTGTCACGGTGATTGGGCTCCGGTCGCAGGGCACGAACCAACAGACTGATACGGACACCACGGATCTCACCAGACTGGGTCGGATCGTCAACCAGTCGCCCATCGGCAAGCAGATATTCGAACTGCAGACCATCAACGGCGTCGTCGAGAATCTCCTGACTGGTAAAATCGTCGCGGCGCAGTCGACCGGTTCCGCCATGGTCCTCGACCAGGTAACGAAAGGCACGAATGCCAAGGACTTCGGTGCCAACCGGCACGGCCATGGCCAGGGGGAACTCGAGGTGGAGGGTCTGGTCACTCGTGACGACGGGGTAACAGAGTGAGTGGTTGGCCAAAGTCAGGTGACTGATCGCCTCGGGAGCCGGTTTGATCTCTCGTGACGAAGCGGGTTGCTGGTTCGGAGCCCGGCTCAAGGTCAGTTCTGTTGTGTCGCAATCGGCGGCCAGCCACGTGGTGAGGGGTGGAATGAAGGAGATCGCCTTGACCATGGTCAGGGCGTCATGCTCCGTAGACCCTCCATTTTCGGGTGAGAGGGCAAAAGGGAGTGTCTCCAGAGGGTCCCCGGCCAGGCTGTCATGAACCAAGGTCAAGGCGTTTCCATCTGCCTGTCTCGGTTGGGGCCCGCACTGAAAGGCAGCCTCCCTGATATCGTTGGTCAGAAAACGCAACAGGCGTTCGGCCCGATCATGCAGGTCATTGCGGCCCATCTCGGCCAGGCCGTTGCCCTGAAAAGCCAGGCAGACCGGGAGGATCATGACCCCGGTCAGTCCGGCAATCACCAGGGTGGTGAGCAGTTCAACCAGGGTCACACCACGACAGCCCCCCCATTTCATGGAGACGAACGCCATGACTGCAGCAGGTAGCTGTGGATGCGGCCGCGTTGTTGCCAGCTGGCGACAACTGTCATTTGCGACTGCCCATCGCCAGGAGTGTCGCTGATGATTTCACGGCGGATTTCGATCGGCCCGGCCTGAGTGACCTGTCCGTCCAACTCACTCAGCTGTTCAAAGTCATGAAGCTGCAGGCTGGTCATGACCTCACCGGCCAAACGCTGGGCCTGGCCATGAAGATTATTGTTGCGGTTGACCTGGATGTTGGTGATGAGCAGCGGGAGGAGTCCCATGCTGGCGATCAGGAAGATGGTCATCGATATCATGACCTCCGCCAGAGTGAATCCTCGCTGTTTACTGCCGTTAGAAAACGATCTCCTTGCCTGGCACATGATACAGCCCTCCTCTTGATGACATAAAAATATTCACGCCGCTAACCCAGCAGTCCCTGGTCGGCCAGGCTGATGTAGCTGCCGCTGCCGATGATAATGTGGTCAAGGACACGCACTCCCATCAACTGACCGGCCTGGTGCAGACGGGTGGTCAGTTCCAGGTCTTCACGGCTGGGAGTTGGATCCCCGGAAGGGTGGTTGTGGACGAACAGTACGGCGGCAGCCGACTCGCGAACGACCGGTTGAAAGACTTCGCGTGGATGGACGATGCTAGCGTTGAGGCTCCCCTCGGAGATCTGGATTTCGCGCAGAACACGATTTTTACTGTCGAGCAGCAGGGAGAGGAAAACTTCCTTCTTGCGATCGCGCAGACGTTCGTGAAAGTGAGCGAAGACTTCCCGGGACGTTGTAAATCGCGCCCCGGGTTCGAGACGACTTGAGGCGATGCGCTGGCAAAGCTCACCGACAGCCAGCAGTTCGGCGGCCTTGGCGGGACCGATCCCGGGCAAAGTGCAGAGTTCGTTGACGGTTGCCCTGGTCAGGGCGTGCAGAGAGGCAAAGCGATTTAACAGCAAGCGGGCCAGATCGAGAGCGGAAAGCCCTGCGTTGGCGTGGCCGGCACGCAGGATCAGGGCCAGCAACTCGGTATCGCTCAGAGCCGCCGCCCCGATAAACAGGAGCTTCTCC
This sequence comes from Desulfuromonas sp., assembly GCA_002869725.1. Lineage (GTDB taxonomy): Bacteria > Desulfobacterota > Desulfuromonadia > Desulfuromonadales > BM103 > BM103. Next base: position 6,257 of record PKTY01000199.1, read on the forward strand.
CGGGGCCGGTCGGCCTCGGGCCAGTCTTTGATGCGGGACATTGTCCCCTCCTACGATCACATTCCATAACAAACAATGAGCTGGCCTTTTATCATAACGAAGACTCATTATGCAAGACTAATTTTATTTGTTTTTTTGGCAAATGCCCTGTTCCGGGCAAAGCCCGCTGTTGACTTGATCAGACCGGCTCTTTTATCATTGTAAATATTGTTGCAGCTTGGCCTGACTGCCGCTGGCGGTCGGGCCTTTCGCTCTCTTATAGGGACAGACCGCTTATGGCTCTATTACAGATCAGACACTACCCCGATCCGCTGCTCAAGCAGCCGGCAGCTCCGATTGAACACTTTGACGAACAGTTGAGGCAACTGGCCGAAGACATGGCTGAAACCATGTACGCAGCACCTGGAGTCGGTCTGGCCGCGCCTCAGGTCGGAGTCGCTCTGCGACTAGCCGTGATCGACTGCGCCGCCAAGGACGAGCCACCGGCACTTCTGGTCCTGGTCAATCCGCAGATTGTCACCAGCGAAGGCGAATCTTGCGAGGAAGAAGGGTGTCTTTCGGTCCCCGGCTTTTACGCCAAGGTCGATCGCAGTTCGCGGGTCCGAGTCCGCTTCCAGGATCTTGACGGCAGCCCAAAGCTGATCGAGGCTGAGGGGCTGACAGCCATTGCCTGTCAGCACGAGATCGACCACCTCGACGGCGTCCTTTTTGTCGACCACCTTTCTCCTCTCAAGCGCAGCCTGTTTCGCAAGAAATGGCAAAAACTCCAGGAACGACAACAGGAGGTCATGTGATGCGCCCTCAGGATTTGCGAACCGTCTTCATGGGAACCCCGGATTTTGCCCTGTCAACACTGCAGGGGCTGATCGACGCCGGTTGTCAACTGGTCGGAGTCTACACCCAACCGGACCGCCCCAAAGGACGCGGCAAGCAACTGGCAGCTCCCCCGGTCAAGGAGCTGGCGCTTAGCCATAATCTGCCGGTCTTTCAGCCGGTCAAGCTGCGCCAGCCGGAAGCTGTCGAAGAACTGCGTCAGCTCGCTCCCGATCTGATTGTGGTGGTCGCCTTCGGCCAGATTCTGCCGAAGAGTGTCCTGGAGATTCCGGCTCATGGCTGCATCAATGTGCATGCCTCGCTGCTCCCCAAATACAGAGGTGCAGCGCCGATCAACAAAGCGATCATTGACGGCGCAACCGAGACCGGCATCACCACCATGTATATGGATGTCGGCCTCGACACCGGTGACATGCTGATGAAGCAGAGCCTCAGCATCGGGCCGAATGAGACGGCCGGCGAGCTTCACGACCGGCTGGCGCTTCTTGGGCGGGAAACCATGCTGGAAACTTTGCAGCAACTATGTGCCGGAACCTTGCAACGCGAGGTTCAGGATGACAGCCAGAGCAACTATGCCCCGATGCTCAAAAAAGAGGATGGCTGCCTCGACTGGAGCGGTTCGGCAACCGATTTACACAACCAGGTGAGGGGGCTCGACCCCTGGCCTGGCGCCTATACCCGCCTTGACGGTGAGCTGCTCAAGGTGGCACGCACGCAAGTGGCAGAAGGAAAAGGTCTGCCCGGCAGTGTTTTGTCTGCGACCCCGGACGGTATTGAGGTTGCCTGTGGAGCCGGCAGCCTGCTGGTCGGCAACCTCCAACTGGCCGGAAAAAAACGGCTGGCCGCCGGCGACTTTCTGCGCGGCTATCCCCTTCCGATCGGCACCCGTCTGGGAGATTAATGACCCAAGCCAACCTGGCGAACAATATCCCCAGGCCACGTAAGCGACTGTTTATAGCGGTTCTGTGCGGAGCCTGCGCTCTGGTGTTACTGCTCGCGTTTCTGCTGTGGTGGGTACCAAGCGTCGGACTGGTCAACATTCACCCCTCCCTGCCACTTTTGTTTGGGGGACTGCTGACGCTGGTCACCCTGCTGGTCGTTGCCGGCCTCGGCCTGCTGATTTTGACCTTGCTGTGCGGCCGTGACCTGTTCTTTTCTGAGCGGCTACGTGGCATCGTCATCAGATACCTGTTCCCCGCAATCATCTCCCTCGGCCAGCTGTGCGGCCTCAACCGCGATACGCTACAACAGTCGTTCATTGCCCTCAACAATCAGCTGGTCCGCTCCCGCAAACTGCAGGTGCCGGCTGACAAGGCCATGATTCTGCTCCCCCACTGCATCCAGCTCTCCGCGTGTGAGATCAAAATAACCGGGGATGTCAACAAATGTGCGCGCTGCAACCAATGCGACATCAGCGGCCTGGTCGATCTGGCCAACCGCTACCGGATGCCGATGGCGGTTGCCACCGGCGGCACCCTGGCCCGCCGCATCATTGTCGAGCAGCAGCCGCAGTTCATCCTGGCTGTGGCCTGCGAACGCGACCTGACCACAGGAATTCGCGACGCCTATCCGCTGCCGGTACTCGGCATTCTCAACCAACGGGCCCAGGGCCCCTGTTTCAACACAAAAGTGGTCCTCGCCGAAGTGGAGCAGACCTTACGTGACCATATTCGGACGACTCCCCTTGATTTTTCATCACCTCATTCATATATTTGACTAAGCATCCCTTTGACACCGTAAACTTTCGACTTTTTGAGGTTTTATCCATGAACACCTTACGTACTGCAGTACTTCTCACCGTTTTGACCCTTGGCCTGGTTTTCATCGGCGGTTTGATCGGAGGCCAGAGCGGAGCTTTGTTCGCCCTGATCCTGGCCGGCATTATAAATCTTGGCTCCTACTGGTTCTCCGACAAGATCGTGATCAAGATGTATCGAGGTCAGCAGCTGAACGATGGTCTGCTCTATGATGTGGTCCAGGAGATCTGCCAGAGCAACCAGCTACCGATGCCACGTGTCTACCAGCTGCCCCAACCGACGCCCAATGCCTTCGCAACCGGTCGCAACCCACAACACGCCGTGGTCGCCGCAACCGAAGGGATCATGCAGATTTTGACCCGGGAGGAACTCAAGGGGGTGATGGCCCACGAAATGAGCCACGTCATGCATCGCGACATCCTGATCGGCTCGATTGCGGCGACCATCGCCGGGGCGATAGCCTATCTAGCCCATATGGCGCAGTGGGCCGCAATCTTCGGCGGCTTCGGTCGCGACGATGAAAAGAGCAACCCGATTGCCATGATTGCCCTCGCCATCATTGCGCCGATGGCCGCCATGCTGGTACAGATGGCGATCTCCCGTTCACGGGAGTACGAAGCCGACAAGGGGGGTGCTCGCCTGTGCGGCAATCCGCTTTATCTGGCCAACGCCCTGCGCAAGCTGGAAATGGCAAACCGTACCATGCCCATGACCCGCGTCAACGAGGCCACTGCCCATATGTTCATCGTCAATCCTCTGAGCGGCGGCGGAGTCACTGCCCTGTTCTCGACCCATCCTCCCATCGAAGAACGAGTCCGTCGCCTGGAGAACATGACGGTTGTTTGACCGGGCGGGAGGAGACATCTCAGGCAGCGGCGGACCGGCAGCGGTCCGCCGCTGCCGTCTTGTAAGGTTCGCCGATGACCTTTGATCCCCGGAGCCAGGCCCTTGAGATTCTGCTGCGCGTTGAACGAGGAGGTTACGCCGACCGCAGTCTCGATGAAGCGCTGCGCGGACACCCTGCAATCGATCCCCGTGACAGGGGTCTGTGCACCGAACTGGTCTACGGCGTCCTGCGCTGGCGAGGACGGCTCGATTTCGCTCTTGCGCGCTTTTGCAAACAGCCGCTGTCACGACTCGAAAACCGGGTACTGCAGTTGTTGCGCCTTGGAGCATACCAGATCCTCTGCCTGGACAGGGTGCCGGATGCGGCGGCGGTCGACACCAGCGTTCGACTGGCCCGCCGGCTCGGTCTTGAACGGGCCACCGGCTTCATCAATGGCGTACTGCGCGCCATGGTGCGGGGCCAGCAGCAGGTCGAGTGGCCCGCCCCGGACCGGCAGCCGCTGGCTTATCTGCAACACGAGCTGTCGCTGCCAGAGTGGCTGGCCAAACGCTGGCACAACGAACTCGACCATGAGTCATTTGACCTTGCTCGCGCCCTGCTGGAGCCAGCTCCTTTTACCCTTCGTACCAACACCCTCAAAATCAGCCGGACAGACCTGCTCAACGCTCTAGAGAATAGCGGACATCAGGCCGAACCGACAGGGTTTGCCCCGGAAGGAATTGTCATAACCCGCCGCGGACCCGCAGCTTTGCCGGGGGATTCCGAAGGTCTTTACCAGGTTCAAGACGAAGCGAGCATGCTGATCGGCCACCTGGTCGCCCCCCGCCCGGGCGAACGTATTGTTGATTGCTGTGCCGCTCCCGGCGGCAAGACCACCCATCTGGCGGCCCTGGCTGACAACCGCGCGGAGATTGTCGCAGTGGATCTCCATCCCCACCGCCTCGCGCTGATCGGTCAGGGGGCCAAGCGTCTTGGCTGTCAGGGGATTACCGCAAAATGCTGGGATATGAGCCGGCTCCCGGATTTTTTGTCGGAAGCGAGTTTCGATGCGGTGCTGGTCGATGCCCCTTGTAGCGGTCTCGGTGTTTTGCGGCGCAATCCCGAGGCACGCTGGCGCCTGCAACCGGGGGATATCATCGATCTGAGCCAACGTCAGCTGGCCATCCTCGACCATGCTTCAAGGCTGGTTCGCCCCGGAGGACGCCTGGTCTACTCGGTCTGTACCACAACCACTGAGGAGACGACAGAGATCGTGGATCAGTTCCTCTCGCGAAACGTTCAATTTTTTCGACGAAGTTTTGCCGACAAGGTTCCAGCTAGCTGGCAGCAGATTCTTGACAGTCAGGGAGCTCTTCGCAGTTTTCCTCATCGCCATAAAATCGACGGATTTTTCGCAGTGTCACTGACCAGGAAAGGTTGAAGACCGTCATGAACGTAAAACTTGGCAACAGCGGCCTGTCGATTCACCCTCTGGTTTTTGGCACTCTGCCGATGGGGCCACTCCAGGCCAACCTGTCCCCCCGGGAAGGAGGCCGTCTGATCCGCCACGCCGTGGAGCGAGGAGTGAACCTGCTCGATACCGCCGAACTCTATGGAAGCTATCAACACATTCGTGAGGGGTTGAATGGGTTCCAGGGGGAGGTGCTGATCGCCACCAAGACGCATGCACAAGACGTCGCCACCGCCCG
>PKTY01000090.1 GCA_002869725.1 Desulfuromonas sp.
TTCCAGCCTACCTCACAAACAGCCCATAATTGTCACTAGCTACTAACAACGATTGACTCCTAGCTTAACATCATGAACCCTTGACATATGTAACATAATGATATCAATGAAACTATTCACGATTGAATTTATGGGTATTTATCTTGCATTGAAAGAATGCTCCCGTTAACATTTACTTCGCTTATTTAACCTGACAGAGACCGATGAAGACTCTTTTTTTCACGGTAACCTTTTACGTAATTCTTCTCCCAGCATGTCTACAAGCAGCTAACGTTATTGAGGGCTCACCTATCCCAAATATGGAAGGATTTTCTCTCTCACGTGGGGTTTATGGAGCCTACATAAGTGATACTCTTGTCAATATAAGTGGGCCAGATGTGTATGCAATCGGGACAAAACACAACAAAGGAAACAGAAATTATTATTCCGGCAGCACGACCGTCCATATCTATGCAGACACCGTCCCTCAAACCAGTAGTGTGACCTGCACTTCCGCCCCTACCACCCTCTCTGACTCATCAATTTTTAGCGGTTTTACACGATATCATTAGCTTTACCGTTCTGGAAGTTACTGAGATTTCCTCCCTTCACACTGTTTTAGGCAATAATCTCAGACACGACAAGCTCTCAACATGAGCAATTGCCCCACCCTGTCGACATTCACGACGACATTGCTCACAATCCAATCAAAAGACCACACAAGGAGCCCCTGCGATGCTGGTCTGTTTTGCCCATGGGAAAGAGTCCGGCCCAACCGGTCGANAATTGCCCTGGGGCAAGGCTACGAAATCATCGCTCCAGACTTCACCGTTTCCACTGACCCGGAAGCCCGTATCAGAATATTGCTGTCACATTTCGAAAACCGCACAGCTCCCGACATTCTGGTCGGCTCCAGCATGGGGGGAGCTGTCGTTGCGGCGGCTTCCGAGCTGCTGCGCCCCAAAGGCATGTTCTTGATGGCTCCGGCGGTTGGTATGGCGGGATATGAGCAGGTCAGGTTGAACCTTCATGCCGACAAGACCGTCATTGTACATGGCTGGAATGATGACGTAGTTCCAGTCGAGAATGTGATAAAATTTGCTCGCGAAATTCTCGCAGACCTTCACATTTTTGCTGCGGGTCATACTCTAGTGGAGAAGTTGGAAGAGATTGAATCTCTGTTTGCAGGGTTTCTGAGAAACTTCCGATGTAGCGGTTCATGAAGTAGTCAAAAGCAGTTCCGCTCCCCCAAAGCTCACCTGGAACCTGCATGGCAAACCACGACCAAGCCAGAAGCTAAACTGCCGCCATGGTCAGGAGTCATTGGCAATGCGCTTTTTCCGATGCTCGGCCAGAAAATTAACAACCTCCCCCGGCAAGCATTCCGCACGCAACCCCAATCCCATTGGCCAGAAGATCGAGCCAGTCGCCATAACGGTTGACATAAGGCTGTATCCGTTCAATCACCCCGCCGTATACAATGAAAAACATGGCGACCCATAACAGGTGCGTCGGCTTGCGTAAGACAACGGGCAACATCAGCAAAGCATAGACGATGAAATGGTGGGCCTTGTCGTTCCCCGGCACACTGGGAAGCTCAGGCCGTGGCAGAGCGAGAATAACGTAATGGCCGCAAGGATCATCCCGGTCGTGCAGAAACGGATCGTTATGATTAAATGCAATGGTCATAGAGATAATTGCAATAATCTCCTGATAGTGCGGCACATCACAATCACTTCAAGACCTTCAGGTCTGACCCGGAAAAAACATAATCATCGACATTATCCACGGTCAGTTACAGAACAATCACAGCAATACCGGTACAGGTATGAAGTAGATTCACCATAATGGAAATCATCCGAAGACGTTAAAATTTTGTGAAGAAAAGGTCAAAATCATTGATTGAACAGGGAGTCCGACAGTTAACGCATTCATCTACTGCTCGCTCTACATACCGAACTTCGCTACAGGATCAAACAGGCAGACTTTCAAGAGTACCCAAGAAGAAGGTATTTACGAAAGCATCTTACTTTTCAACGAAGCCGTAGGATGGCTTGCCTCATTAACAATAAGCCTACCCGACGGTACTACGAACAAGCAGAAATACCATTAACCGTTGCTCAGAAAAAAATCGTAATCAGTTCTGCTGAAAGGTTCTGACGTAACGGTACAGGGAATCCATTTCCTGAGATTCAACTCCTAGCAGTTTACCGCCGAGAGCATCACGAATACAGGCATTGATGATATCCTTAAGCTCCTCCTCATTGAAATCGCCAATCTTATCCAAGCCCTTTCCTTGTCTGTGGCATGACTCGCAGCTACGTCCTTTACTGCCCAACTGAACCGACTCGAACAGTCTTTTCCCGAGTTCCATGGACGGAGTTTCCACTGCGCTCACTGATAACGGAGCCAACAAACTCACTGCCATGGACAAAGCCAGCATTTGACGTGTCATATCATCTCCTTCTGATCATCAACTCTTTCAATAATAATCCGGTTTATTCTCAAAAGTTCGCTAAAAAAACGAACAGCCAGTCATGTATTGACTCGAGAAGAGCAAATACAAAACAAAAAGGACAACCGTTGAAAATAGTCTGTCATAAGCTCAGACCATTAACAACCTCCTTTAGCAAGCCTTGGTTTCGTTCCATCGTTGCTGTATTCACACGCGACTCCATAATCTCTGACTGTAGATTTCTGATGCCGTACGAAAACGATTTTTCGCTTCATTCCATCTATTCAAATGTCCAGATTAAAGAGCATTTTTAGCAGCTTGCAAGGGGTAATGATAAATGATAATAATGAGCATCGCTGGGAGGAACATGCAGGTAACCATCCTAAAAAAAGAGCGTTATGCCATCGCGACTATTTCTGGCAAGATCGACGCGACCACCTCGCCGCAGCTAGAAGACCAGTTGATGGATCTTATCGACGATGGGTTCACCTATATCATCCTGAATCTGGCCGACGTTCCATATCTCAGCAGCGCCGGTTTGCGCATTCTGATGCTACTCGCCAAGCACCTGTACGGCAATGGTCAACTCGGTCTGTGCAATGTCCAAGAAACCGTAGATGAGATTATCGACATGGCCGGCTTCAAGAATTTCATGATCTTGTTCCCCTCTCAGGAGGATGCGGAAGCAAATATTCTCTGCTAAAAGTATCTGTCTGTCGTTTAAATCATTACCATGGACCACCTGGGGGGAACTTTGGTTGAACCCGCACCTTTCATCGGCTCCTGGACGCCACACCCCTCAAGCCTTAAAGAGATATTAGCCACCGTCGAAGATCTCTCCGCAAGTTGGCAACTCCCTCCAAAACCTGCCATGAATCTGATGCTGACGATTGAGGAACTCGTCGTCAACATTATCAATTATTCCGAAGCCGCCGAAGACAGCCATATCTCTCTTGAGATAACCCGACACCCGAGTTACCTCGATTTACGGATATCCGACCAGGGTAAACCCTTTAACCCTCTGGACCTGGAAAATCCTGACATCGACGTTAACCTCAAGGAGCGAAAAGTTGGCGGACTCGGGGTATTTTTCATCAAAAAGATCGTCGATCAAATTGACTATCAACGCCTCAACTCAACCAACCAGATACATTTGAGGATTCTTCTGTGACAAGTCTTCGTTTTAAAATTATCGTCGGTCTGCTAGCCATCTTCTCCCTGATTGCAGCAGTCACTCTAACCATCTCCGGGGATGAAATCGGCGATGCGCTCCTTGAGTCCAAAGAAAACACTGTCGAGATGATTTTTGAACTGATCGACCTGAACGTCTCCCAGGTATACCACCAACAGCTTGCAGAACGTGTCGCCACCATTCAGGAACGAAAAGAGACCCTTAAAGACCTGGCCTCCCTCGGCGAATCGATGCTTGAGCGCTATCTCAAAGCCGAGCAAACGGGACTTCTCAGTTCCGACAGCGCGATAAAGATGGCCATTTCATGGTTACAACAGGCGAGGTTCGGACGGGAAAGCTACTGGTTCGCCTTCGATCGTGAGGGTGTCGTCTTAAGTCACCCGAACCAAGATCAGATCGGCAGATCCATCACCTCTCTCACGGATCTGAGCGGACGCCCTATCGTCCAGATCATGTGCGATGACAACCTTTGCCGAGAATCAGAATTCTCGGTCTTCAACTGGGACGATGGCAGTCAAGACAGAAGTAAAGATAAGAAACTCGGCTACTTTAAGAAGTTCCGCTCCTGGGGTTGGACCCTGGTCGCCGTAGTCGATATCAGCGACATCGAGGCGATCGTCTCTCAACGAATGACCGAGACCATCGGTACCCTGAAAGAGAGCCTGCGACAAATCAATCTCCCGGGTAACGGCAGGATTGCTCTTCTGGAAGGGAATGGAAATGTCCTGATTTCCCCCCTACTAGAAAATGAGAATCCAGCAGACTTCCGCCCAGCAGACCTGCTGAAGAAAATCAAGAGCCACCTAGCCACGAGTGCGACTCCCCTCGAACTACAGCTTGCCATGGCGGGAAACCCGCAAGAGTCGGTCCAAGCCTATGCCAGTTACTTCAAACCCTTCGACTGGTATGTAACAGTGCTCATCCCGCAGCAAGCCCTGACCCAGCCGGTTAAGGAACTGCTACTGCGCCAAGGTGGGATGGTCGGCGGTATTTTTCTGGTCGGACTGCTCATCACCCTATCTTTTGCCCAGCGTCTGTCACAGCCGCTGCTACGGCTGTCACACTTCGTTCAACGGATACCTCACGACAATCTGGCTGGCCAAGAAATTGATGTCACCCCGCTCCAGGCTATCTCAGACAGCCGCAAAGACGAGGTTGGGCAGCTGGCGACATCATTTAACGAAATGGTCGTCGAGCTACAACAAAGTGTCCGTCAACTGGTTGAAACCACCGCGCTACGGGAGCGACTGGAAGGCGAGCTGAACATCGCCCGCAAAATCCAGCTCGGAATCTTACCCAAGGAGTTCCCCCCTTATCCGAACCGAAAAGAGTTTGACCTGTTCGCCACCCTCCGCCCGGCCCGGGAGGTCGGCGGCGACCTGTACGATTTTTTCTTCATCGACGATCGACATCTCTGTTTCACCCTAGGGGATGTCTCGGACAAGGGGATGCCAGCCGCAATGTTCATGGTTTTCACCCGCACCCTGATCAAGACCCTCGCTCCACAGCTTCCAACACCCGGTGCCATCATGGCCAGGGTCAACGATCTGCTCTGCGCGGAGAACCCGAACACCATGTTTGTCACATTGATCATAGGAATCCTTGATACGGAAACCGGACTGGTCGAGTACGCCAACGCCGGGCACAACCCCCCACTCCATCTCACCCCGCAGCCTGAAGGAAAGTTTCTCCCCCGAACCAGCGGGCCCGTCGCTGGAGGTTTCCCCCATCTTCGATACCAAAACCTGACCCTCCAACTACAACCGGGTGAAAGCATGGCACTCTATACCGATGGAGTGACCGAAGCGACCAATGCAGGGGAAAAAATGTTCGGCAACGAACGACTCGCCGAGGTCATGGTTCAGAATGCACAAAAACCGCCTGAGTCCCAGGTCGAGGCGACACTCGACGCGGTCAATGCCTTCGTCGCGAAAGCCCCGCAATACGACGATATTGCCATGCTGGTCCTGTGTTATCATGGCCACCGAGCCCAGGAGGGGCCACCGGCATGATTGACTGGGGACCAAACGTAACCGTTTCACCACCCGGACCGAAATCCCAAGCAGCCCTCAAGCGACTTATGGCAACGGTCGGTCGCGGCAACTACATGGGACTTTACGGGCTTTTCCTTGCAGCCGGACGTGGCTGTTTCGTTAAGGATCTTGACGGGAACTGCTACCTCGATTGCCTTACCGGTGCGGCCACAAACAACCTCGGCTACGGTTATTCCGAGGTTGCCGAGGCGTATCGAAAAACCTGCGCCGATATACAGCACACCAGTTTTTCTTATTCGCCAACACTTCACGGTCTGGAACTGGCAGAGACCCTCTGTTCCATGACTCCGGGCACATTCAGCAAAAAGGCATTTCTCGGCCTCTGTGGCTCCAAATCGAACGAAGATGCCGTGGAGATCGCCTGGCGTGCCACAGGTCGCCAGCGGATCCTTTTTTTCGAAGGAACTTATCTCGGGGCCACCTGGTTGACCAAAGTCGCTTGCGGCTTTATCGACAGGCCATATCTTGACTACGACCATACGGCTTTCCACAAACTGCCGTTCCCCCGCTACCAGGATGACTACAAAGCGAACCTGGGTCTGGTGGAACAACAGTTGGCGATGGGTGATGTTGCGGCGGTAATGATCGAAACAATCCTTTGCGACGGCGGCAACCTGATGCCACCGGCCGGCTTCTATGCTGAACTGGCCCAACTTGCTCGTCGCCACGGCTCTGTTGTGATTGTTGACGAGGTCCAGACCGGCATGGGACGAACCGGCCGGTGGTGGGGGAGTGACTGGGAAGGGATCGAACCTGACCTGCTAGTGGTCGGGAAGAGCCTCGCCGCCGGCTTCGCACCGATATCTGCCCTAATCGGCCGCGCGGAACTGGTTGACGTCATCGAGCAGGGAAAACAGATCGGAACGTTTATCGGGCACCCGCCTTCGGCGGCTGCCGCCCTCACAGCGATCAACTGCATTCAGCGCGACCACCTGCTGGAAAACGTCGCCCTCCGGGGAGAAGAATTGCAGGCCGTCCTGCGGGAAATGGTCCGTGATTTTCCCGACCTCTGCCTCGACGTTAGGGGGCGTGGACTGTTACTCGGGCTGGAGATAAGCAGATCCCGCCACCCTCAAGGCGCCAAACTGTTCGCTATGCGATGCCTTGAGAAAGGTCTATACCTTGGCTACTATGGAGCTTTTCAAGAGGTGATTCGTATTGTCCCTCCGTTTACCATCGGGACGGAGCAGGTCGCTTTCGTCCGACAAGTCATACGGGAAACCGCCCAGGAGATGGAAAACGGAAGCCTCCCTCCGGAAACCACATCAAAGGTCGAACGCTTTGCCATTGGTTTGCCTATGCCACAACCTGACAACGAGTCTTACTGTTTTATGAAGGAGACGCATGTTGAATTGTCTTGCTAAAAATATTCTGATCGGGATGATCGTCACCGCACTGCTGACGGGTATGGCCCTGACCACAATGGCGGCTGATTTCCCTTCCCAACCGCAGCTAAAAGAGGGGGTCAAAATCCGCCTCGGCTACCTCGAGGGGGGACCGTTTCCGAACTACCCACCAAACTTGACAGCTTTCGTTCAAGGGCTTGCGGAGTTTGGCTGGCTGGAGCCGCCGAATATCCCCGAATTTTCTGATCCAGCCGACGCCAAATCCGTCTGGGAGTGGCTTGCAGACAATGCCAAGAGCAAGCACCTGGTCTTCGTTAGGAACGGCTTTTATTCGGAAAGCTGGGACAAGCAGTTGCGTTCCACAACCAAGGAGCAACTGATCGAACGGCTCGGGTCAAAACCGGATATCGACTTCATGATCGCCATGGGTACCTGGGCCGGGCAAGACCTAGCCAACGACAAGCACAATGTGGCGACTATGGTCTTCTCCTCAAGCGACCCGATCGGATCAAAAATTATCAAAAGCCCTGAAGACTCTGGGTTCACCCATCTGCACGCTCGAGTCGACCCAACCCGTTACGAGCGCCAAGTCCGCTTGTTTCATGACATCCTCGGCTTCCAAAAGCTTGGGGTCGCCTACGAGGACTCGTCTGAAGGGCGAACCTATGCCGCCATTAATGACATCCGCAAAGTAGCCAATCAACAGGGATTTGAAGTGGTCGAATGCTACACCAAGAATGGAACACCAGATATCGAAGAGGCGAATACCAGCGTCAACAAGTGCCACGTTGAACTGGCAGACAAAGTCCAGGCGCTTTACATTACCAACCAGACCGGTGTGAACAACAAGAACATGCCGGCGATGATGGCACCACTATTCGACAAGCAGATACCAACTTTTTCCCAGCCGGGCTCCAGCTTGGTCAAACTCGGTGCCATGATGAGTATCGCCCAGGCTGGTTTCAAGTATGTTGGAGAATTCCACGCCCAGATCGCCGGGCAGATCTTCAATGGGGCCAAGCCGGGGAGCCTGCCGCAAGTCTTTGAAGATCCACCGAAAATCTCCCTGAACCTCGAGAGTGCAACCAGGGTCGGCTACAACCCGTCGGTGGAAATCCTGGTGGCAGCCGACGAGGTCTTCAAAACCATCGAACAGCCGAAGTAGAAAAGAGAACGATTACCGGGGGCTGGGTGGTAAAACGAGGTGCACTAACCAGCCTTCGTCCACGCGGGCTAACTTGACACCCTGCCAACCGGTGTCGAGTGTTTCGCGCAGCCTGGACAGATCGGAGAGGGGAATGGTTTTCGCCTCTCCTTTGGCTACAGATTCAGCCTGCAGATCGCGAAAAAAAAGCAGGCGCGACTTGCCGCCAAACATCTCCTGCAGCGCAATCGCCCGCATCCCCTGGGCGAACTGTTCGCGAATACTCGCTTGGTTACCTGGATGAACCACCACGGCAAGATATCGGATCGGACGGAGGCGGAGTAGTTCCTGCCGTAAAAAACACCCCATAAGATGCTGAAAATGTCGTCCGCGCCACTCGGGATGTACTAAGATCGCCAGTATGTAGGCACTCTTTTCGAGTTCATCCGGTCCGAGTCCAGCCCTGGTGAGCATCCAGGTATACGGCAGAGGGCAAAACGCCGAGTAGAAGCCAACCAACGTCTTTTCATGCCAAATGCCGACGGCCAGACCGCCACTCGACAAAACCTCCCCCAACTCCTCGCGGGTAATCGGCTCATAACTCTCAGGGTCATCAAGATGCGCAAGGATCTCCCCCTGCAGAGACCAAACGTCATCGAAATGCCCGGGCTCAAGGCGTCCCATCTTGACACCCTCCGGTAAAATCGATCCGTTGGTTACCGTGCTGATTTGTTGAGTCAATCTTCCCTCACGCAGGCCGTGTTGTTCTTTGAACCCCATGGAACAGGGCAAAGACAACTGTCAGGGCGACAAAACATGCGCCGATCAGCCCAAGTCCTGCTTCGATCGACATATTGGCAAACAGGGCTCCCATCATCAACGGCCCCAGCATCTGCCCGAGCTTGCTGGCCACCCGCTCCATACTGACAGCAATGCCGGAACCGAGGTCCTGGACCACCGGTAGACTTTGCACAACTACGGTCTGGGCCGAGAGGCCAAATGAGCAGGCTAACCCTGCCAGAACAACAGCGACCATGAAACCGGGGAAGTCAGGTCGCTGAAAAAAGACCAGAAGCCCACCACCGCCAAGTATGCCTGAGATGACCAGAAACTGCCGGGCCCGAGCCGGACCGTTAATATAACGGCTAACCCAAGGGCCGACATAAACCAGCGTCAGGCCGAACAACATGATCGCCCGCCCGATGTTGGCCTGGGAAACCTGCATCGCCTTGAGGCAGACGGGAGCAGCGTACGCCACCAAGCCGACCTGGCATATCGCCAGAGGAATGACACAGCAGATCAACACCAGCATCACCTTGCGATCGAACAGGAATCGCAGCCCGAGTTGCCAACCCTATCGGGTCTCTGCAGCACGAGCCAGCTGCTCCGGTCGCTGCATCTGCGACCGCATAAACAGCAACACCAGAGGAAATGCCAGCAGGATGAAAACGGCAGAGAGCAGAAAGACCGGCGGAAAGCCAACTCGATCGGCCAACATCGCCCCGACCACATTACCGCTCAGATAGCCGGTCATGACCCCTGCCGCCAGGGATGCAAGGCTGCGCGCCCGCATGCCTGCCCTGGCGCGACCAAAGACAAATCCCTGCGCTGCCATCCAAGCGAGTCCGTAACCACAGCCGGCCAAGCCTCGGCTTGCAATGAACTGCCACGGGTCGCTGGTGGTCCCGGACCAGCAGCAAGCAACTGCGCTGATCGCCACCCCGACCAGAAACGGCTGGTGCCAGCCACGCCGGTCACTCCAGACCCCAGAAAGCAACACGGTGAACAAGCCACAGAACATCTCGGCTGACACCGGGAGGCTACTCAACACTTCAGAAGAGACAGTAATCGCCACACCCTGCAGCAGATGTTGCATCTGCAATGGGACGAACGACACACTCATCATGAACCCGAACAGAAATACCGACATGGCACTGCGAATGTAGTCATGCCCCCCTCCCCCTTCGGCCCGCAAATCGGCCGCAGCATATTTTAGCCTGACGTAAAGGAGGAAAAACAACATGACCTCGGTGATAAACAACATTGAAACCAGCATCACCGTCAAAGAGTTGAGCCAAAACTCCTGGAGCTGCTGCTGCAGAAAAGTTCCCGAAACGGAAGAGGTGATAAAACCGGCGGTAACCTCTCGGCCACCGTCAGCTTGCTGGTGCAAGGGAACGGCGATATCGATCTGTCGATCGACCAATAATCTCCCGAGCCAAGGTTGAGCCGATTGTATCGGATCGTGACTTTCGACCTGATGTATCGCTTTTCGTTCGGGGCCGGTGATACGAAGCACTGCGATGGAAGGAGCACCTTCCATCACCTTTCCCAGCATCCCTTCCACACTGGACAGTTTCTCGAGGGAGAGCCCTTTGCTCAACAACGATTCCAAATCGCGTTCGAGCTGCACAGTGACCTTACTAACATCTTCCTCGACGACCTGCAGGAAAACATCCCGCATGGAGAAAGCCCCAAGCACCATAAAGACCGACTGGCTGAGGATGGTGGCGGCCACCACGACCGCAAGCAGGCGTCGGCGAGGGAAACCAACTCCCTTTTGCAAAGGCACCAGCAGGCGCAGGCCGACGATCATGAGAGTCGCCGCCCCGGCTAACACCATCAGGGTCAACTTCAACTGGTCTATGAAGTGTGCCCAGACCTTGGCGTGCAAGGGCGAATCGTCGATGAGAACGGCAGCCGTTGCGACCTGATTTCCGGAAAAATCCCGGACCGGGAACAGCAGCAACGGTCCACCCTCTACGTCTTCGACGGTCTCTTGCTGCAGCCACTCCCGCGGGGTACTCCCCCCTTTTCTCTTCTCATCAAGCGAGTAGGCGATTTCACCATTCGGGAGGTAGACTTCGAGGTTCAAAAAACCCGGATTGTTGTCACGGATTGAAGACATCAGCGCCTCCATCCCGTAGAAATTATCGATCTTTTTACCGAAACGGACCGCCCGCTCGAGCTTGTGCTGGAATTCCCCTGCCACCACCCGATTGCCGCTGACAAAAATTTCGCGGTAAGACTTTTGGAACGAAAGGGTGCCGAGCAGAGTGCTAAACCCCTGGGCCATAAACAGAACCAGCAGCGAAAGCAGAAGGATCTCGATTCGCAGGGAAATGGCGCGCGGCGCCTTTGGTGACGCGGTTGAATTAATTGTGGTCATGAATTTTCTATCGAAAAACAGAGAGTACTAGTGGAACAACTGCCCGGATCGGAACATCTCGCGAGTAAATTCAACCAGCTCTTCAACTTCTAGTAGTTCCTCGTAGAGACCGCCACCGACAGCAAAATCGGTTCCGGGAACCCGCTTGATATAAGAAATTTTCCGTGATGCTTTTTCTGATCCAGGACGCGGCCAGAAATAGTCGATCCACTCCCCCTCCTCACCGACCTGGCAGAACTGACTGAAAAATGGTTTACCGTTGACGTCGCACAGCTGCGACTGGTTTTTGCCGATAAGTTCAGGGGAGACTGGATGAGCAGCAACCGTCATTCGGGAACAATCTATGATGAACAGGTAGGTATCCTTCCACACCCACAGACTAGTCGGCTGGTCAAACTTGTTAAGGTCAGCACATTTCGTCTGTTCCAACAACAGCACTGCCGCCTCAACCTTCTTCACCACTTCATACGGGGTGGCGTGTTCTGCTGCTACGCCTCTCGGGAGGAAGCTCAGATAGCCCAACACTATCAACAAGATGAGACAAATCTGTTTCATATCCGCCCCTAAAAGACAAGAATATTGTCACTTCCTCATCTTTGCCATTTGTTGCTGCAGTTCAGCCTGGGCTGCCTGCAGGGCCTGCTGCAGAGTCTGCATCAAAGTGTAGGCATTGCTCACCGAAAT
>PKTY01000398.1 GCA_002869725.1 Desulfuromonas sp.
CCTCGCTGATGCAGAAAGAGATGGCGACCGGGTCTACGCGGTGGTCAAAGGGATCGGTACCTCAAGTGACGGGCGGGGTGCCGCGATCTACGAACCGAGTGCGGCTGGCCAGCAAAAGGCCCTTGGTCGCGCCTACCGGCAGGCAGAGATCGACCCGAGCACCATTGAACTGATCGAAGCCCACGGCACCGGAACCAAGGTCGGTGATGCCGTCGAGGTCAGCGCGCTCAAAGAGGTTTTCGGTCCGGCGGATAAGCCGTGGTGCGCCATCGGCTCGATCAAGTCACAGATCGGCCATACCAAGGCGGCGGCTGGCGCCGCCGGAGTGATCAAGGCGTCTCTTGCGCTCTACCACAAGACCCTGCCGCCGACCATCAAGGTTGCCAAACCGCAGCAGGCGGTTACTGCCTCCGGTTCCGCGTTCTATGTCAACAGCGAGGCGCGTCCCTGGCTGCCGAGCCCCGATCATCCACGGCGGGCTGGCGTCAGTGCCCTCGGCTTTGGTGGCAGCAACTTCCACTGCCTTCTCGAAGAACACCGGCCGCAGAAAATGGTCGCCGACTGGACTGGTAAAGAGCAGATTGTCGCCTTCAGTGCCGACCAGATCGATCAACTGGAAACCGCCCTAAAAGAATTCCCCGCAAGCGGGCCCTGGGAGGAGCTGCGACTGGCAGCCGATCATAGCCGCCGTGAGTTCGATGGTCAAAAACGCTGCCGTCTGGTGATGGTCGTCAACCGGCACAATTCAAACCCCGAGAAACAGTGCCAAGCGGCCCTGTCGCTGCTGCGCAGTCGGCAGGACCAAGCGTCGTGGAGCACTCCCGACGGCATCTATTTCGGCCAGACCAGCGAGACGGGTGAGCTGGCAGTGCTTTTCCCCGGCCAGGGGGCCCAGTACCCCGGGATGCTGCGCGATCTGGCAATCCAGTTTCCCGAGTTTCTCGACAGCTTCGCCAACGCCGACCGCGCTTTTGCCGACAATGCCTCCGCAGCCGCGGAGCGCCTGGTTGACCTGGTCTACCCGCGCCCGGTTTTTGATGATCAGTCCCGCAAACTCAACGAAGCACAACTGCGAGCAACTCAGGTGGCTCAGCCGGCTCTTGGTGCCGTCAGCCTTGCGGCGCTGGCTGTGCTGGAGAGCTTTGGTCTGCAGGCCAAAGCCTTTGCTGGCCACAGCTATGGGGAGTTGGCCGCTCTCTGTGCCGCCGGCTGTTACGCGACCAATACCCTACATGTTCTTTCACGCCTGCGTGGTGAGCTGATGGCTGCAGGCGATGGCGACCGCGGCTCGATGCTGGCCGTCGCCGCTCCTCTGGCCCAGATCGAGGCGTTCCTCGAAGAGTCCGGACTGGAACTGACCCTGGCCAACCGCAACACCCCCGAACAAGGGGTTCTCTCCGGAGCGAGCAGCGTCATCGACCAGGCCGTTCGTCTGCTTGATGAAAAGGGGATTCGCCAGACTCGCCTCGAGGTGGCCGCAGCCTTTCACAGCCACCTGGTCGCTGAAGCGGCAACACCCTTTGCGCAGCGCCTGCAAGAGATCGACTTTCAGCCCCTGCGGCAGGCAGTCTATGCCAACACCTCCGGCGAACGCTATCCGCAGGAGGTTGCCGAGATTCGTGCGCTTCTGGCTGGCCAACTGGCCCGTCCTGTCGATTTTGTCAACGAAATCGAAGCGATGTACGCCGCCGGCATTCGTACTTTTCTGGAAGTCGGGCCCGGCGCCCGCCTCACCGGAATGGTCAAAGCGATCCTCGGCGAACGTCCGCATCAGGCCATCGCCCTCGACGCTTCTGCCGGCAAGCGCTCCGGCATTGAAGACCTCGGCCGGGCGCTGGCCCAGCTGGCCGCCGCCGGCCACCCGGTCGATCTGATTCGCTGGGATGCTGAGTACGCCACTGCACAACAGCAGCAAGTGGCCAAGAAACCAGGTCTGGTCGTTAAACTGAGCGGGGCCAACTACTTCAACCCGCCGCCAAAACGGCCACCTTTGCCGCAAGCGGCAGCGCTTCCCGCCACCGCTCCCGGCCCGCCCGAGGCGATGGAAACTCCTTCGGGACCGACAACCGCTGTTGAGCCCGCGCCAAGCCAGTCGATGAGCAGAAATCTCAACGACGCTCTGCAGGTCACCCGCCAGAGTCTCGCCGCTCTGCAAAGCCTACAGGAGCAGACGGCTCGCCTTCATCAGCAGTTTCTGGCCGGGCAGGAGGCCACTACCCGCACCTTCATGGGCCTGGTTGAGCAGCAGAACCGTCTGTTCCGAGGAGAGAAGCTGGACCCCTCTGCCGTTCAGTCCACGGAGGCACCGACGCGTCCTGCGCAGAGCCCGGTCGCGGCTCCTGCCCCGTCCGTTGCTCCAACCAAGCCGACGGAATCTATATTCGCCGAACAGGTTGTTGCAGCGCGGCAACCATCTTCCGGCCAGGAGAGCGGTCAGGTTGCCGCGACCCTGCTGGCCGTAGTTGCTGAGAAGACCGGCTACCCGGTCGAGATGCTGGAGATGGAGATGAGTCTCGATACCGACCTCGGCATCGACTCGATCAAACGGGTCGAGATTCTCTCGGCACTTCAGGAGAAGCTTCCCGATGCGCCGCCGGTCAAACCGGAAGACCTGGGAGTTCTGCAGACCATCGGCCAGATCATCGAACACCTTGGACAAGCAGCCCTGTCCGTTCATCCTGTCGAAGCATCCGGTCTTGACCATGGCCAAGTGAGCGAAACCCTGCTGGCGGTGATTGCCGAGAAGACCGGCTACCCGGTCGAGATGCTGGAGCTGGGGATGGCCCTTGACAGCGACCTCGGCATCGATTCAATCAAGCGGGTCGAGATTCTCTCTGCCCTGCAGCAGCAGTTGCCCGGGGCCCCACCGATCAAGCCGGAGCATTTGGGGACCCTGCAGACCGTTGGTCAGATCGTCGATTTTCTGGCCAGCGTCTCCGGCGCCCCCCAGCCGGTCACAGCCACTGCAGACGACTTTGAGCCACCAGTGGTCGGCCAGGGGGTTGAACGCCAGGTCCTGCAATCAATGCCTTTGGCGACAGATGAGCAACGGATGCCCCTCAACCTGCCACGGGGCGCTGTGGTCTGGGTAACGGATGATGGCACGGTCTTGGCGGAGAAACTCTGCCAGAAACTGGGTGACTATGACCTGCGCGCTGAACAGGTTGCTGCCGAGCAGTGGCAGACCCTCACCCCACCAACCAACCTGGCCGGCCTGCTGCTGGTGTCGCCCTCGGCCGGAGCAAACGACACCTTCATCGAAAATGCTTTTCTCCTGATGCAGAAAGCGGCACCGGTCCTGACCGACAACGGAGCCAAAGGAGGAGCCTTGCTCGCTACCATCTCCCGGCTCAACGGCCATTTTGGGCTGCCGGCGGGTGGGCCGCTTGAGGACCCCCTGTCGGGTGGACTGGCCGGTCTGGCAAAAACCGCCAGTCATGAATGGCCGGAAGTGAGCTGCCGGGCTTTTGACCTGGAGACAGATCTTGATCCCGACGCTGCCGCACAAGCGCTGGTTGCCGAGCTGCTGACCGATGGCCCCCAGGAGGTCGGGCTGACAGGCGAGGGCCTGCAGACCCTCGAACTTATCGAACAGCCGTTGACCACGGCAGATGCATCCTCACCGGTCGGCTATGGCGATGTGGTGGTGATCAGCGGCGGCGCGCGCGGGGTAACCGCGGAAGTGGCCGTGGCTCTGGCGGCGGCGAGTCGGGCGACCCTGGTTCTCCTCGGCCGCAGCCCGTTGCCGGCCACCGACCCGGACTGGGCGGAAGGGTTAACCACAGAAGCTGAACTCAAAAAAGGGATCCTTGCTCGGGCCGGCAGTTCTCTCAAGCCCCTTGAGGTTCACCAGCAATGCCAGACGCTCCTTGCTAACCGCGAAATTCGCCGCACCCTGCAACGCATCAAGGAAGCCGGGGGACAGCCTCTTTATCGCTCCGTCGACTTGCGTGACCGACAGTCCCTTGCCGCAGTGCTTGGCGAGATTCGCGAGGAATATGGCCCCTTCAGGGGACTGATCCACGGCGCCGGAGTGCTAGCCGACCGTCTGATCAAAGACAAGACCAGCGAACAGTTTCACCAGGTCTATGCAACCAAGGTTGACGGCCTGCGCAACCTGCTGGCGGCGGTTGGCAATGACGACCTGCGCTTTTTGGTGACCTTTTCCTCATCAACCGGTCGTTTTGGCAGGGCCGGGCAGGTCGACTATGCAGCAGCCAATGAAGTCCTCAACAAGCTGGCCCAGCAGCAGGCGGTCTTACGTCCTGACTGCCGGGCGCTCTCTTTGAACTGGGGGCCCTGGGATGGCGGGATGGTCACCCCGGCGCTCAAGAAAGTCTTTGCCGAAGAGGGGGTTGCCATCATCGATCTCAAGGCAGGAGCCGACTACCTGGTCAAGGAAATCTCTGGCCCGCCTGGCGGTCCGGTTGAACTGGTGATCCTCGGTGGCCATGATCGCGTTTCGGCTGACAGCCACGCTCAGCCCCACGAGAACATCTATGTCTCCAAAGCATTCGACCTCGAACTCTCCATCGATCAGTATCCCTTTCTCAAATCCCACGTGATCGACGGCAAGGCGGTCCTGCCGATGGCCGTCATGATTGAATGGATGGCCCATGGCGCAATCCATAACAACCCCGGTCTGCGCTTTCATGGCCTTAACGACCTGCGTGTTATGAAAGGGGTGACCCTCTCCAGTGGCCAGAGCCATTCTCTGCAGGTCATGACCGGCAAGGCTTTCAAGAGCGACGGCCTGCATGTCGTCCCGGTCGAACTCTCGGGGGAAACCTCTGCCGGTCAGAAGTTCATTCATGCCCGGGCGCGGATTGTTCTGGCTGCCAGGCTCCCCGACGGTAAGCCGTCCATGCAACGCCCGGAGCTCGAAACCTATCAACGCACTCCCGAACAGGCCTATCAAACCGACCGCCTGTTCCATGGCCCAGACTTTCAGGGGATTCGTGAAATCATCGGTTGTGCCAAAAGCGGCATTGCGTCGCTGGTCAGACCGGCGCCTCTGCCGACGGAATGGATTAGGCAACCGCTGCGTAACTCCTGGCTGGCCGACCCCCTGGCCCTCGACGTCAGTTTTCAGCTGATGATCCTCTGGAGCTTCGAACAGTACCAGGCTGGCTCCCTGCCGGTCTTTGCCGGGCGTTATCGCCAGTACCGGGACCGTTTCCCGGAATCCGGGGTGGAGATCAGGGTCAGGGTGACCGCCCAGAGCGCTAGCAAGGCGACGGCGGAGATCGACTTCGTCGATCCTTTGAGCGACAGCCTGGTCGCCCGTCTCGAGAATTACGAATGCGTGATTGACGCCTCGCTGAATGCCAGCTTCCAGCGCAACAAACTGCAGGGAGCTGCCTGAGGATGAAACACGGGCAGTCCGTGGCGATCGTCGGGGTTGGCGGCTTCTTTCCGATGTCACCGACCCTCGACCGTTTCTGGGCGACAATCCGCGACGGGCTTGATACTTCACGCCAGCCACCCAACGGACGCTGGTTGCTCGATCCCGATGAGGCCTATCACCCAACCGTTGGTGCGGCCGACCGGATCTACTCGAAAAAGGGATGTTTCATCGACGATGAAGTGATCCCGGCAGCCTTGGCAGACCTTGCCTTCGATCACAGCTTCCTGGAAAACCTCGACCCGCTGTTCAGCCTGCTGTTGTGTGCCGGGCACCAGGCGTTTAACGATGGTCGCATTGACAGCCTCGACCGCGAGCGGATCGGGGTGATCATCGGCAACCTCGCCCTGCCGAGCGAATCCTCTTCGGCCATGGCCCACGACCTGCTCGGCCGAACCTTCGAAGAACAGCTGCTGGGGAGCGAATCTCCATCGATCCTGCCGACCGTTGACCCCTTAAACCGCTACGTGGCTGGTCTGCCGGCTGGTCTGCTCGGCAAAGCTTTGGAGCTGGGAGGAACCTGCTACACTCTCGATGCCGCCTGTGCCTCATCGCTTTATGCCATCAAGCTGGCGGTTGACGAGCTGCTGGCCGGTCGTGCCGACGCCATGCTGACCGGTGGTCTGTCGCGCCCCGACTCGCTTTACACCCAGATGGGTTTTTCCCAGCTACATGCCCTCTCTCCCTCGGGAACCTGTTCTCCCTTCGATCGCAGTGGCGACGGGCTGGTGGTCGGCGAAGGGTGCGGCATGTTCCTCCTCAAGCGCACCGAAGACGCAGTACGTGACGGCGATCATATCTATGGGGTGATCCGCGGCATCGGGCTGTCCAACGATCTTGGCGGCAGCCTGCTGGCGCCGGCCAGCGAGGGACAGCTCAGGGCCATGCGTGCCGCCTACAAGCAGGCCGGCTGGGATCCCCATGACGTCGATCTGATCGAGTGTCATGCCACCGGTACCCCGGTGGGCGACCTGGTGGAGTTTTCCAGCCTGCAGGAACTCTGGGGAGAAGACGGCTGGCAGCTCGGACAGTGCGTGATCGGATCGGTCAAGTCGAACATTGGTCATCTACTCACCGCGGCCGGGTCGGCGGCGGTGATGAAAATCCTGCTGGCGATGCGTGAACGCACTCTGCCGCCGACCGCCAACTTCTCGTCGCCGGCCAAGGGAATCGAGTTCGACCGTAGCCCGTTCCGGGTTCTTCAACAGCCGAAGCCCTGGAAGCCCCGTACCAAGGGGGAGCCGCGTAGGGCGGCTGTCAGCGCCTTCGGCTTTGGTGGGATCAATGCTCATCTGCTGATCGAAGAATGGATACCAAAGAAGCCGGCAAAAAGCTCGCTGGCTTATCACCCCTCCTTCAAAAAACGCCCTGAACCGGTGGCGATCGTCGGCCTGGGAGCTCACTTCGGACCCTGGGAGTCTCTCCCGGCGCTGCGCAGTCGACTGCTTGGTGGCGATGCCGATCGACAGCCGACTCGGCCTGAGCGTTGGTGGGGGGCAGACCGAAGTCAGTGGTTTGCCGAGCGCGGACTGCGACAGACCGATTTTGCCGGTTTCTTTGTAGCAGAGGCCAAGACTTCCCCCGGTCGGTTCCGAATTCCTCCCAGGGAAATCGAAGAGATGCTTCCCCGTCAACTGCTGATGCTCAAGGTGGCCGACGAGGCGTTCCAGGACGCCGGTCTGACCAGAGAAGATCTGTTGTTCACCGGGGTTTTCATCGGCGCTGGTCTCGATCTCATTGCCACCAACTTCAGTTTTCGCTGGGGAATCCACAACTATGCCCGTCAGTGGGCCAAACAGCTCGGTCTTGAGATTTCGGAGACGGAGTTAGACGAGTGGGTGCTGGCACTGAGAGATTCCTTCGGGCCAGCCCTGAGTGCCAACCGGGTCATGGGAGCGCTGGGCAGCATTGTCGCCAGCCGGGTGGCCAAGGAGTTCCGGGTCGGCGGTCCCTCTTTCACGGTCTCCAGCGAAGAGAATTCCGGCTTGCGTGCCCTGGAAGTGGGGGTCAGGGCGCTTCAGGAAGGCTCGATCAATCGGGCGCTTGTCGGTGCCGCTGACATGGCCGGGGAGCTGCGGGCGGTCCTTGGTCAGCACGTCGCTCAGGGCTATTCGTCATCCGGTACCGCCAGGCCCTTCGATCGCGATGCTGACGGAACGATGGTCGGCGAGGGCGCAGCGGCTTTGGTCCTCAAGCGTCTGACCGACGCCCAGCAGGACGGAGACCGGATCTATGCGGTGATCAAGGGTGTCGGCACCGCTACCGGCGGACTGGCAGATCAGACGGCGCCCGATCCAAAAACCTATGGCCGCGCGCTGCAGCGCACCCTGAGCGAAGCCTCAGCAGCACCGGAATCTGTCAGCTATCTTGAGACCCACGGCAGCGGTGTCGCCCGGGAAGACGCCCTGGAAGCGGACATTCTCGGCATCCATTTCGGTGCCAAACTGACCGAAAATCCCTGCTATATCGGCAGCGCCAAGGCCGACATCGGCCACGCCGGCGCAGCCGCCGGACTCGCCTCGCTTATCAAGGCGGCCCTCTGCCTCGACCAGCAGATCCTCCCTCCTTTGCGCAACCTGCAAAACCTGCGCTACGATTGGGTACGCGGACAGCGGCGCTTCATCGCTCCTGTATCCTCCCATTATTGGCTGCGCAACCGGGCGGATGGACCGCGCCGGGCGCTGGTCAGCGGTCTCGGCTGCGACGGAAGCTGCTCCCATGTCCTGCTTGAGGGAATCGATTACCTGGGACCACGTGAAGCGGCCGGTTTCGCTGCACGCCCTCTCGGGGCTCTCGATGAAGGCCTGTTCGCCATCGAAGCGGACAGCGTGACAGAGCTTCTGCAGCAGGCTGACAAGCTCGGCAAATTGGTTGCCGAGGCCAGTGTCGAAGATATCGATCAGCTCGCATTGCTCTGGTATCGCCAGCAGGGAGCCGATCCGAATCGTCAGCTTTGCCTGACACTGGTGGCGACCTGCCGCAGCGAACTGCGTGACCAGCTGGCATGGGCTGTCGACCAGCTTGGCAATAATCCTGAGCAAGCCTTGGGTGCCCAGGGAGCACCACTGCCGACCGGCTGGCGAGACCGTCTCTTTTATGCGCCTCAGCCTCTGGGTCGCGGTGGAAAACTGGCCTTTATCTTCCCCGGTTCGGGAAACCATTTTGCCGGCATGGGACAGGAATTGTCGGCGCGCTGGCCGGCTGTCTATCATGATCAGGACACCCAAAACCGCGCCCTGGCTTGTCAGTACCTCCCCGAACATTTCTGGCGCCAGCGGCTTTGCGACACGCTTCACGACAACCATAATGCCCTGGTGATCGCCCAGGTCGCTCTGGGAACGGCCGTCAGTGACCTGGTGAGCCGTTTCGGCATCGAACCGCAGATGGTCAGCGGCTACAGCCTCGGAGAGTCTGCCGGGCTCTTCTCCCTGGGGGCCTGGCAGGACCGCGACGGCATGGCGCGGCGATTGCGGGAATCGACCCTGTTCACCGAGCAGCTGGCCGGCAGCTGCCAGGCCGCCCGCAAAGTCTGGGGGCTGAAAAAAGGTGAAAAGGTCGATTGGGTGCTGGGGATTGTTGATGCCCCGGCGCAACGGATCAGACAGGCCTTGACGGGCAAGTCGCGCGCCTACCTGCTGATTGTCAACACCCACCGGGAGTGCGTGATTGGCGGTGACCGTTTCCAGGTCGAGGCGGCCGCTCGTGAAGCCGGAGCCCATTTCTTTCCCCTACAGGGTGTGACCACTGTTCACTGCGAGGTTGTCGAACCGGTCAGGAAAGCCTATCGCGACCTGCACCTGTTCCCGGTCACCCCCCCCGCAGCAATCACCTTCTTCAGCGGCCATCTGGGTCGCAGCTATGAGCTGACGACCGACAACTGTGCAGACGTGATTCTCGGCCAGGCTTTGGAGACGATCGACTACACCCGCGTGGTCGAACAGACCTATGCCGATGGTGCCCGGATTTTTTTGGAAATGGGCCCTGGCAACTCCTGCAGCCGCATGATCGACAGCATCCTGGAAGGCAAACCCCATCTTGCCCGGGCGGTCTGCTCTCCCGGCCAGAGTCCAATCTCTCTGCTGCTTCGCCTGCTGGCCAACTGCCTGGCCGAGCGGGTGCCGGTCGACCTTGGCTACCTCTACCCGCCGCACATGGCGGTCACGCTTTCGGTCGACGGCCCGCAGATTGCGACAGTCGTCGGCGGGGACTCTTTTGAGCCGCCCCGGCCGATTCAAAAAGAGCCGGGAGTCACATCGTCAGCCACAGCCAGCGCACTTAACGAAAGCCCGGTCGAGATCTCCTTGCCGATGCCCCCGCCTGAGCAACTGAATGATCCTCTGGTGAGCCAGGTCGCTGCCCTGGCGGCTTTGAATGTTCAGGCCCACCAAACTTATCTGCGTTTCAGCGAGACTATGCAGCAGGCTCTTGCCGAGAACATAGGTCTCCAGATTGACATGCTGCAGCAGATGGCCAGTCAAGGAGTGCCGATTACCCCGGATCAGTCCAGGGTGGGGCACAGCCCCCTTAAAGGGACTGGCCTCAAGCCGAAACCGATGCTTGATCGCGACATGTGTCTGGAGTTCGCGATAGGCTCGATTGCAAAAGTGCTCGGCGAGCAGTTCGCAGAGGTCGACAGCTTCCCAACCCGGGTGCGTCTCCCCGATGAACCGCTGATGCTGGTCGACCGGATCATGACGATCGAGGGCGAAGCACGCTCCATGACCAGCGGCAGGGTGGTGACCGAACACGATGTCACCGCCGACCGCTGGTACCTCGACGGCGGACGGATTCCGACCTGCATTGCCGTCGAGGCCGGTCAGGCCGACCTTTTTCTCTCCGGCTACCTGGGGATCGACCTCATCAGCCGGGGCAAGGCTGTCTACCGCCTGCTCGACGCCGTGGTCACCTTCCATCGCGGGCTGCCGGTTCCCGGCGATGTAATCCGCTACGACATCAAGATCGATCACTTTTTTCGCCAGGGTCAGACCTATCTGTTCCGCTTCAACTTCGAGGGGACGGTCAACGGCGAGCCGTTGCTGTCGATGCGTAACGGCTGCGCAGGCTTCTTTACCGAACAGGAGCTGGCCGCAGGCCAGGGGATCGTCCACACCAAACTCGATCTGATGCCGCAGCCGGGCGTCAGACCCGACGACTGGCGCGATCTTGCGCCATTGGCTTTGGAATCCTTCAGTGAAGCCCAGGTTGACGCCATCTATGCCGGTGATCTCGGCAAGGCTTTCGGCCCGCTCTTCGAGGGTCTTCCGATTAACAAACCCTATACCCTGCCGGGTGGCTACCTGAAGCTGGTCGACCGGGTTGTGAAGCTCGATCCGCAGGGTGGTCGTTACGGTCTCGGCCAGATTCGTGCCGAGATGGACATTCACCCCGAGGACTGGTTTCTGACCTGCCATTTCTGTGACGATCATGTCATGCCCGGCACCTTGATGTATGAATGCTGCATGCACACCCTGCGTATCTACCTGTTGAGGATGGGTTGGATCGGCGAGCAGGGCGCCGCCTGGTGCGAACCGGTTTCCGGGGTCAACAGCGGTCTCAAGTGCCGCGGACAGGTCATCGAAACCACCAGCGTCGTCACCTACCAGGTGAGCATCAAGGAGCTAGGCTACCGTCCTGAACCTTTCGCCATCGTCGATGCCCTGATGTTCGCCGATGGCAAGCCGATTGTCGAAATCAGCAACATGTCGGTGCAGCTGGCAGGCCTCAGTCAACAAAAGGTCGAAGCCATGTGGTCAGGGGCTGTCCCACTCGCTGAAAGGGGACAGCCCCCTCTCGGGGAAAGTCCGCCCACGGAAACAGTCCCCTTGTAC
>PKTY01000196.1 GCA_002869725.1 Desulfuromonas sp.
GGCAGCCTCCAGTACGACAACGCCGGAACCTGGACCGACGTCACCGCCAACCAGGAGTTCACCAAGGCCGATATCGATGGCGGCAAGCTCCGCTTCCTCCCGGATCTCAACGAGACCGGAACCCCGTACGCCACCATCAAGTTCAAGGTCAGTGACGGCACCGACTACAGCGCCAGCGACTACACACTCACCGTCAACGTCACTCCGGTCAACGACGCTCCGACCGGAAGCGACGACTCGGTGACCACCGCCGAGGACACCGCCAAGGTCCTGGCCATCACCGATTTCGGAACCTTTACCGATGTCGACGGCGACACCATCGCCAAGGTCCAGATCACAACCCTCGAGACCGACGGCAGCCTCCAGTACGACAACGCCGGAACCTGGACCGACGTCACCGCCAACCAGGAGTTCACCAAGGCCCAGATCGACGCCGGAATCCTGCGCTTCGTCCCCGATGCCAACGAGACCGGCAGCCCGTACGCCACCATCGGTTTCAAAGTCAGCGACGGAAAAGACTACAGCGCAAGTGCCTACACACTCACCGTCAACGTGACTGCCACTTACGACCCCCCACCGGCAAACCCACCGGTCAACTCTTTCCCGGCTTCGATCAGCGTCAACGAAAACACTCCGCTCTCCTTCAACGGGACCAACAAGATCAGTGTGTCGGACGTGGATGGCAACCTCGCCAAAACCCAGTTGAGTGTGACCAACGGCAAACTCACCATCGACCTAGCAGGCGGAGCGACGATTTCTGCCGGCACCAACGGCGGCAGCACATTAACCCTGTCCGGTACCCAGGCCCAAATCAGTGCGGCTTTGGAGACCCTCATATATCAGGGGAATCAGAACTACTACGGCACGGATACCCTGACCATTGTTTCGACCGACAGCACCAGCGGCTCCCCCCTTTCGGACACCGACTCGATTTCAATTACTGTCAGGCCGATCAACGGCCCACCAGACATCATCAACGCCACCGTCAGCTTGGCAGAGAACAGCGCCAACGGGACCAGCGTCTATAACGTCAACGATAACAATACTGGCAATGATACAGATACTGACGGTCAGGCCGTCACCTATTCGATCATCGCCGGCAACGACAGCGGTGCCTTTTCAATCGACCCGAACACAGGCATCATCACCGTCGCCGACAGCACCCAGCTTGACTATGAGACCACTAGCAGCTTTACCTTGAAGGTGCAGGCTTCGGACGGTAGTAACACCGACTCCGCCGACATCACCATCAATCTGAACGATATTGACGAACCGGTTACTCCACCAGTCGATCCGCCACCACCAGTCGACCCACCAGTCGATCCGCCACCTCCGGTCGATCCGCCAGTTGATCCCGAAACACCGGGCGACCCTGTGGTTCCGCCCCCGGTCGTTGAGGAGTCGACTTCACCGGTCTTTGTCCCTGCGGAGACCCCGGAGACGGCGACAGTGACCGATACCGCGGAGATGGCCTATACCCGCTTCTTCCTGCCGATCACCGAGGGCTTGCGCTACCTGCCAGACGGGATTATTCCACGCGATCTCAGCTACTCTTCACAGATGGGCGGATTCCAACTGTTGCCCTCCAACATCGAGTCTCACTTCCTGATCCGCAATCCGCTGGCCGTCGGGCTGATCGGCGATCTCGGCTGGGGCGGCTACGACACCCTGATCCTGGCGATTGCCGCCGAAGACCAGGCGATCCTCTCAGGGAAGTCGACGACCTTCGCCCTCTCGGAAGGGACCTTCCAGCACTCCGACCTGAATGCTGTGGTTACCCTGGAAGCGACCCTCGCCAACGGCGCCCCGCTGCCGAGCTGGCTGGTGTTCGATCCTCAGAGCGGCGCGTTCCGGGCCGATCCGCCCCTGGATCTCTCCGGGAGCATGCAGATCCGGGTCGCCGCCGAGGACAACCGCGGTTCCACCGCCGAGACCCTCTTCATCCTCAAAGTGTATGACGACGAGGAAGATCTCGACCTTATCGCCCCCCTCCCTGAGCTCGATCTGATCGACACCGGCGGAACGGCCGAGACCGGCCAGCCTGTACCAGGGGAGGCCGAGCAGGAGGCCGCCAGGCCGGTTCCGGCCGGCAAGCCGTCCATCAACAGCCAGTTGGGCGATGACAAGAGCCTGAAAGAGTCGGCCCGGCTGCTTGAGAGCCTGATGGAAGTCGAAAACGTTGCGGAGATGAGCTATTAACACTTATGATGGGGCGCCTGGCATGGTCAGGCGCCCCCCTGCCATGTTCCAGGAAGGATTTGAATCGATGACTGCACCCCTCGGGCCTTGCATCAGGCCACTGAACAACCTCAAACAGCTGACTCGCTTTATCGTGGCCACCATCCTGCTGGGGGCGCTGCTCCTTGGCGGGTGTGCGATCAAACCCCAGCCGTTGACGAGCGCCGAGCGCCGGACATTACAAGCACTGCGCGATGTCAACCAAGTCAGTTCGGCAGACCCGGCCATCGACGCCGCGAGCGAGCCCCTTGCCGGCCAGATTTCCCTTGAGGAGGCGATTGCCCGGGCGGTCAAGTACAACCTCGACTACCGGCTGATTGTCGCGGAACAGGCGCTGCGCGTCGATCAGGCAGCCATGGCTAAGAAAGAGATGCTCCCTCGACTGGCCGCCAACGCCGGTTGGCTCAGCCGCTCGGAAGAGAACCTGTCGGTGAGTGAAAATATCCGCACCGGGCAGATTTCCAACGACCCCTTTCGCAGCCAGGACAAAACTCGGGAGACCGCAGACCTGACCCTGACCTGGGACATTCTCGACTTCGGAGTCAGCTACTACCAGGCAAGGCAGGGTGCCGACCAGGTGATGGTGGCTGAAGAGCGGCGGCGGCGGATCGTCAACCAGATCGCACAGCAGGTGCGCAACGCCTACTGGCGGGCGGCCACGGTGGAACCGCTGTGGAGCGAACTGACCCCGCTCCTCGACGAGGCGCGCCAGGCGCTGGACGATGCCAGGAATATCGAAACGCAACGGCTCACTCCCCCTCTGGAGATCCTCTACTATCAAAAAGGTCTGGTCGAGGTGATCCGCGACCTCGAGGCCCTGCAGCAGGATCTGGCCATTGCCAAAGCCGAACTCGCGACCCTGATGGGCTTGGCACCGGGAACCGAGTACAGCCTGCAAGTCGTCTCTCCGGACGATATCAGTCTGCCGGTCCTTTCTTTGACTCTCGAGGAGATGGAAGAGATCGCCCTCAACTACCGGCCGGAAATCCGTGAAGAGGCCTATCAGAAGCGGGTCAGCAGCGTTGAAGTTAAAAAGGCGCTGTTGCGTATCCTGCCGGCGCTTACCCTCAACGCTTCGGTGAACTACGACAGCAATTCTTACCTGGTCTACAACGACTGGACTGAAGTCGGCGCCCGGCTCACCTGGAACCTGATGAACCTGGTGACCGGCCCCACCAGCATGAAGACAGCCCGGGCCCAGCAGAAACTTAGCGAAGTCCGCCATCTGGCCACCAGCATGGCGACTCTGACCCAGGTCCATGTCGGCTACCAGCAGTATCAGAAAACCCGCCACGCCTACGACCAGGCCCAGGTACTGGGCGGCATCGAACGCAGGATCTTCGAACATATCGACAACGCGGCGGCCAACAAGGCGCAATCGCCGCTGCAGAGGATTCGGGCCAAACTGTCCGCACTGTTTGCCGAGTCGGCGCGCTACCGAAGCTTTGCCGAACTGCAGAACGCCGTGGCCAACCTCTACGTGACCATGGGGCTGAGCCCGATTCCGGAAGCGGCCGAGAACCTCGACCTCACGGCTCTCAAAGATGCGATCGGCAAAACCCTCGACAAATGGAACGCCGGAAACATGCCTGTCGACCTCCTCACTCCCGAAACAACGCAATGACCCTGACGGCACCAAGAGTCTTGATCACCGCCCTTTTGCTGCTGCTGGCCTTGTCTCTACCCGTTGCAGCTGAAACCGAAAGAAGGGCGTCGGACGGGACGGGCTCAGAAGCGGTCCGACTGCAGCTGGTCGCGCCGCAGAGCGTGACCCTCTCCAGCGAGCTGTCAGGAAGAATCGCCGAACTGCCATTGCGGCCGGGGGACGCCTTCAAGAAGGGCGCACAGCTCCTCGCCTTCGACTGCCGCCTCCACCAGGCCCGCTGGGACAAGGCGGCGGCCGAGCGCAAGCAGGCCAGCGCCACCCATGAGGTCAATATCCAGCTTGACCGCCTCGGTTCCGTCAGCACCCTCGAACTCGACGTTTCCTCCGCCCGCCTGGCTGTTGCCCAGGCCGAACTCGACATCATGACCACCCTCCTCGACCGCTGCACCATCAACGCGCCGTTCTCCGGACGAATCGCTGAAGTCCACGTCAAGCAGCATCAGTATATTGGCGAAGGGGAAAAGGTCCTCGATATCCTCAATGACCGCCAGCTCGAGATCGAAATGATCCTCCCGTCCCTCTGGTTGCAGTGGCTCAAACCGGGCCAGCCGTTTCCGTTTCGGGTCGATGAAACCGGCCGGGACTACCAGGCCAGGGTGAGCCGGATCGCCCCCCAGGTCGATGCGGTCAGTCAGACGGTCAAGGTCTTCGCGACCCTCGATCGTCCCTCTGCCGAACTGCGGGCCGGGATGAGCGGCACCGCCCGGATCTCCCCCCCCTGACCATGTCAGATCGCGCCCCCCAAGCCAGAACCGGATCTCCCGAGGCCGCTTCCGGACAGTTGCGCAGCTTCGGTGTCTTCATCGACCTGGAAAAGCGTGCCCGTCATGCCAAGGATGAAGCCGAGCTGCAGTTTCTGATGGTCAACGAGACCTTGGAGCTGGCTCGCTACCGCCAGGCCCTGCTCTGGCGCCGCAGCCCATCGGGAGCGACCCGGATCGCCGCGGTCTCTGGACTGTCTGCCGTCGACCGCAACACCCCGTTCATCGCCTGGGCTGAGCGGTTGTGCGCCGCCCTGCAACGGGGCGAGCAGGTGGGAGCGCGGCCGGTGGAGACCGGCGACCTGCCGGAACAGCTGGCAGGAGCATGGGCGGAGTGGCTCCCGGCCCATGCCCTGTGGATTCCCTTGACCGACCGGGACGGAACCTCGTTGGGCGCCTTGCTTTTGGCCCGGGATCAGCCGTGGACCGAAGGGGAGAGACATTTGCTCTCCTACCTGACCGACGCCTACGGTCACGCCTGGGCAGCCCTGCTCCGGCAGGTATCCCGGCGCGCCCGGCTTGTTACTACCCCGCGCCGCAGGCTCTGGCTCGCCCTGTTCGCCATCCTGATCGCCTGCGGGCTGATTCCGGTACGCCAGTCGGCCCTGGCCCCTGCCGAGGTGGTCCCTCGCGACCCGGTGGTGATCCGGGCCCCCATCGACGGTGTGGTGGACCATTTTCAGGTCGAACCGAACCAGAGCGTCAGCAAGGGGCAACCGCTGCTGCGCCTCGACGACACCCGCCTCATCTCCCAATTGGAAGTCGCCCGCATGGCGCAGCAGGTGACCGAAGCCGAACTGCGCCAAGCCTCCCAGCAGGCCTTCTTCGACGAACGCAGCAAGGCCAGCCTGGCCCTGATCAAAGGGCGGCTGGAGCAGCACGCCGAGGAGGTGGCCTACGTGGAGGGCCTGCTCGACCGGGTAGAGATCCGCGCCCCCCGAGGGGGGCTGGCCATCTTCGACAACGTCAACGACTGGACCGGCCGTCCCGTGGCCATGGGGGAGAGGATCCTGCTGGTGGCCAACCCGGACGCCGTTGAACTGGAGATCTCCCTGCCGGTGGCCGACGCCATCGCCCTGGAGCGCGGGGCCGACGTCCAGCTGTTCCTGAATATCGCCCCCCAGGCTCCTGTGCCAGCCTCTCTGCACTACGCCAGCTATCAGGCCCACCTGACACCGACCAGCGTCCTCGCCTATCGCCTGCTGGCCCGCTTCGAACCGCAGCAGCAACCGCTGCGCATCGGCCTCAAAGGGACGGCCAAGGTCTACGGCCAGCGCACCATTCTTGCCGTCCACCTGCTGCGCAGACCCTTTGCCGCCCTGCGCCAGTTTCTCGGTTGGTGATGAGCCAGGCAGCCGCCCAGACCATCAGCCTCCCCCCGGGCAGCCAGTCGGCCCTCACCCAAGCCCTGCCGCCACTGCGCGAAGAGTTGAGTCTGCACCCGGGGCCGAAAGCGGCCGACGGTTCGCCGACCTGGACCCTGCAAGACCCGGTCAACAACCGTTTCTACCGCATCGGCTGGCTGGAATTCGAAATCCTTCGCCGCTGGCCCATGGCCGAGCCGGAACGGATTGTGGCGTCGCTGAACGAATCGACCCCTTTAAGAATTGACGGCGAGGAGATCGATCAGCTTATCGAGTTCCTGGCCAGCCACGACCTGCTGCAGATTCGCGGTCCTCAGGCGATTCAGCGCCTCCTCAGCAAACGTGCCGCACGCCGGGTCGACTGGCTGCTGCTGGTGCTCAAAAACTACCTGTTCTTCCGCATCCCACTGATCCGCCCCGACCGCTTTATCGAGGCGACGGCCTCAATGGTCGCCCCCTTCTGGTCCCCTGTGGCCATGGGGCTGTATTCCGCTAGCGCTCTACTCGGCCTGGTTCTGGTTCTGCGCCAGTGGGACCTGTTCGTGACCACCTTCACCGATTTTTTTACCCTGGAGGGGGCGGTGCTGATGGGGCTGACCCTCGGCGGCGTCAAGATTCTGCATGAGTTCGGTCACGCCTACACCGCCAAGCGCTACGGCTGCCGGATCCCCTCCATGGGGATCGCCTTCATGGTCCTCTGGCCGGTGCTGTTCACCGATGCCAGCGACGCCTGGAAGCTCCCTTCACGCCGCCAGCGCCTGGCGATTGCCGCCGGCGGCATCGGTGTCGAACTGGCCATCGCCTCCCTGGCCCTGCTGGCCTGGAGTTTTCTGCCACCGGGCATCCTGCGCAGTCTCTCTTTTTTGTTGGCGACCAGCACCTGGATCGTCACCCTCATGATCAACCTCAATCCGTTCATGCGCTTCGACGGCTACTACCTGCTGGCCGACTCCCTGGGGATTGCCAACCTGCAGGACCGCGCCTTCGCCCTCGGCCGCTGGTTTCTACGTGAGCAGCTGTTCAGTTTCGCCGACCCTCCGCCCGAGGACTTTCCGCCCAAGCAGCGCCTGCTGCTGATCAGCTACGCCTTCGGAACCTGGCTCTACCGTTTTTTCCTGTTCCTCGGCATCGCCGTGATGGTCTATTACCTGTTCTTCAAACTCCTCGGCATCTTCCTGATGCTGGTGGAAATTGTTTGGTTCATCGGTCGGCCCATCGGCAACGAGCTGGCCGCCTGGTACGGGAGACGAGGTGAGATGACCCTCAATCCGCGCAGCCTTCGCACCCTGTTCGGCCTGGCTTTGCTCCTCGCCTTGCTCTGCTTCCCCTGGCAGGGGAACCTCTCCGCACAGGCCCTCTGGAAAGTCGCCAATTACGCCCGCATCTACACCCCTTCGCCAGGCCAGCTGGCCCAGATGACGGCAGCCCTCGATCACGAGATCGTCCAGGGGGAGGAGTTGTTCGCCCTGCATTCTCCCGACCTCGATTACGAAATTGCCCGGGGAGAGCAGCGCATCGCCACCCTGAGCTGGGCTGTCAGCTCCCAGGGGCTCGACCCGCGGCTCAGGGAGAGATTGACCGTAACCCGCCAGGAATTGCAGTCGGAACTCTCTGCCCAACAGGCGAGGCTGGCCGAGCGGAAGCAATTGACGATAACGAGCCCCCTCTCCGGCCGGATCGTCGAACTGATGTCCCCCCTCGATGTCGGCGATTGGCTGTCGGAGGATGAACTGCTGGCCGTGGTGGTGGGCCCGGGGGGGAGTCTGATCGAGGCATTCGTTGCCGAGGAGGATCTCGCTCTGCTGGAGGTCGGCAGTACAGGGCGATTCTACCCAAACGATCCGGGTCAGGCGCCTTTTTCCGTTCGGCTCAGGGAGATCGATTCCACCAGCAGCCGCAGGCTTGCTGAACCATACCTGGCTTCCATCTATGGCGGTGGGATACCGGTGCGGGTCGATGAGAAAGGGGCACTGGTCCCGGAAACACCCATCTACCGGGTTGTGCTCGAGCAGAGTGTCCCCCAACCCCCTCCCCGCTATATCGTCCCCGGAGTTGTACGCCTCAAGGGGGCGAGACAGAGCCTGCTCAGCAGCATCGCCCGCAATATCCTGGCGGTCCTGATCCGGGAGAGCGGGTTTTGAAAACGTGAAAACGGGGCCGAACCACTCTGGCCCGACCCCGTCATCAACGATTCAACTGTTCAACAGTTCAACTACAGCTTCTCCGCCTTCTCCTTGAGGTAACTAGCCACCCCTTCGGCATTCGGCTTCATCCCTTCGTCCCCCTTGTTCCAGCCTGCCGGGCAGACTTCACCGTACTTCTCGGTAAACTGCAGGGCATCGATCATGCGCAGCATTTCGTCGACATTGCGCCCCAACGGCAGGTCGTTGACCACCTGATGATGGACCTTGCCGTCCTTACCGATCAGGAAGGAGCCACGGAAAGCAACCCCGGCAGCTTGGAACTCGACATCGTAGGCCTGACAGATCTGATGCTTGACATCGGCGACCAGCGGATAGGTGACCGGGCCGATTCCCCCCTCATCGACCGGGGTGTTACGCCAGGCAACATGGGTGAACTGGGAGTCGATGGAACAACCGATCACCTGCACATCGCGATCTTCGAACTCCTTGATCCGCTTGGAAAAGGCGATCAGCTCGGTCGGACAGACGAAGGTGAAATCGAGAGGGTAGAAAAACAGCACAACGTACTTGCCCCGATAATCGGACAGTGCGAATTCAGCATTGATGGAGCCATCGGCCATCACCGCGCTTGCCTTGAAATCGGGGGCCTGCTTGCCAACTAGAACGCTCATAACGATGCTCTCCTTGTCGATGAAATTGATTGTTATTCTGTCATTGCGAGTTATTTTACCTGGGCAATCCGGCCTGTCAAGGTATTTATGACCAATTTAGTCATTTTATTCAAGGATAGCGACACTCATAATTTCATCGACACC
Organism: Desulfuromonas sp.; assembly: GCA_002869725.1. Classification (GTDB taxonomy): domain Bacteria; phylum Desulfobacterota; class Desulfuromonadia; order Desulfuromonadales; family BM103; genus BM103. The sequence continues at coordinate 8,989 of PKTY01000196.1, forward strand.
TTGATCACTTTTTACGGCTGCGCGGATGGGCCCTATCGTAGACCGCCATCAGCTGGTCGACGCTGACCTGGGTGTATTTTTGGGTGGTCGACAAAGAAGCATGACCCAGCAACTCCTGGATCGAGCGCAGGTCGGCACCACCGTCGAGCAGGTGGGTGGCGAAGGTATGACGCAGGGCGTGCGGACTGATGTCCTTGAGAATGCCGGCCTTGAGCAGGCGCGTCTTGAGGTGGCGCTGAATGCTGCGCGGCGTCAGACGCCCGTTGCGGGCGTTGAGAAACAGGGGGGATTGATCCGCAGCACTCCCCCGGGCTGACAGGTAGTCCTGGAGAGCGGTCAGGGCTTTACGACCAACCGGCACGATCCGTTCCTTGCGCCCTTTGCCAAGAACCCGCACCAACCCCTCGCGCAGGTCGAGGTCGGCGACATCGAGGCCGGTCAGTTCACTGACACGCAGACCACTGGAGTAGAGCAGTTCAACGATCGCCCGGTCACGCAGGCCGAGCAGGTCGCCACGATGCCCCCGCTCCATCAGATTGTGAGCTTCGTCGGCCGAGAGGGTTTTGGGCAGGTAGCTGTTGCGCTTGGGAGTGGCCAGCCCTTCGGCCGGATTGGTCTTGAGCACTCCCTCCCGCACCAGGAACCGGAAAAAACTGCGCAGGGAGGAGAGTTTGCGGGCGATGGTGCTGCGCTGATTGCGCTTGTGGAGCAGTGCCAGATAACGGCGCAGCTGGAGATTGTCGAGCCCTTGCAGCCGTTCAACCCCTCCCTGTTCACCGAGAAAAGCGGCAAACTCGCGCAGGTCACGACCATAGGCCTGACGGGTGTGGGCCGAATAGTTGCGCTCGATATCCAGGTAGCGGTCAAAACGCTCGATTAGCGACAGCATGGCGACACTCCCCGACACAGACTATCACACTCGCAGCAAGGCTGAAACAGGATTACAGCGGTTGACGATCAGGTTAATGGTGGGATAATTTGCAAACCATGATCACTCTGCGCTGTCTGCTCATCTTCGCCCTCGAGGCGACCGTTGTGGCCGTACTGCTGAGCGTGTTCCTCAGCTTTGCTCTGGCCTGGTACGAACGGGCCAACAGCGAGCCGCAGCTGATCGAGCGACGTTTCAACTTAAGCGGGCTCAGCCTCCCGCTCTGGCTGATGGTTCAGGAAGCAGCCTGTCTGCTGATCACCCTGCTGCTGCGCCCGTTGGGCTGGCTCCCTCACAAACTGCCGGCCGGGCAGGTCGGCGACGGCGACAGGGTTGTCATCCTGCTCCATGGCCTGTTCCAGAACCGCTCCTGCCTGTTGTGGCTTGCCTACCGCTTGCGCCAGGCTGGATTCCGACACGTCTATTCAATCAATACCCCTCCCTGGCGCGACCTCGAAACCCTCACCGAAATCCTGGTCCGCAAGGTCGATGAGCTACGTCTGACCCACAAGGTTGAACAGGTCGATCTTGTTGGCCACTCGATGGGGGGCATGATCGGCCGCAACTACGTGCAGCACCGAGGCGGCAGCAGCAAAGTGGGCCGACTGGTGACTCTCGGCAGTCCCCACCAGGGTTCGAAGCTGGCCCCTTTCGCCCTGTCGAAGATGGGCCGCAGCCTGCAACCCGGATCGACCTTCCTCAAAAGGTTTAACCAGGGGGACTGGCCAGAGACAACCATGGTGACAACCATCTACAGCCGCCACGACAACATCATTCTGCCGATCGACAGTGCGCGCATCAAAGGGCTACCAGCCGTCGAACTCGACGGCATGGGTCATACCGCCCTGCTGTTTCATCCCCGCGCCTTGCAGGCGGTGGTCGATGCCCTCAAAAAAGAGCCGACATGAAAACAGTGCAGATTGTCAGTCGCCAACAGGTCGAAATGATCGATATCAGCGCGGAGGTTTGCCGGACCATCGGTGCATGCGGCATCAGCAACGGCCTCGCCCTGGTCTTCACCCCGCACACCACTGCCGCCATCACCATCAACGAAAACGCCGACCCCGACGTAACCCGCGACATTGTCATGGAGCTCAATAAAATCGTCCCCTTTGCCGACGGCTACCTCCACAGCGAGGCGAACAGTGCCGCCCACCTCAAAAGCAGCCTGTTCGGCGCCAGCGAAACCCTGATTGTCGAAGATGGTCAACCGGTCCTTGGCCCTTGGCAGGGGATCTACTTGTGCGAGTTCGACGGCCCACGTCGGCGCC
>PKTY01000165.1 GCA_002869725.1 Desulfuromonas sp.
ATCTCGTCACTCTCCTCGCTGACCAGGTTGGCCACCACGCCGGAGTGCTTGAGTCGCTTGATGATAATGCGATCGGAGAGAACGTCGAGGGCCAACTGCTGCTCACCGTAAAGATTCGAAGTTCCCGCCACCCCGAGATCGCCGGTACGAATGGCATTAATGATATACTTCGAGGCGTCAGCGATCTCGCAGATCAGGCGGGTCAGGTCGCGATCCTCGTCGCGCTCACGCATGTGGCGACGCAGGTCGACCTGCAAGGGCGTTTTCCAGGGGTCGGACATGTTGTCCTCCCTCCATGGTTTAGGTTTGTGATCAGTGACAAAAGTTTGGGCAGTTTAAAATAAAAGTTTCCACCCGGCAACTTTTTACAACACCGCTGACAGGCTGGACAATGCGGACAGCTTGACGCACTCACCCTAGATGCTACTATAACGTTTACTCAAAAGCTGCATGACAACTAAAGAGGAGGATAGCGATGACCGACAAGGAGACGACTCAGAAGAGCTCTCAGGAATCAGGCGAAGAGACCGCTGTTGAACAGGAGCAGCCAGCCACTCCCGAAGAGACGACTCAAGAGACCGCAGAGAACACCGAAGAGACTGAAACAATCGACGAATCAGAGACATCGGGCCAAGAGCCGCAGGAAGAACCTCACGACCGCCTCCGTGAAGCGACCGAAAGCATCAAAGAGACTTCGGAGAAGTTCTGGGAGAACACCCGTCAGGTCTGGAGCAGCGCCACCTTTAAGGCCAATCAGTACAAGAAGCTGGTCCAGAAAAGAATTGACCTCTCGGCGGTCCACAAAAAGATTACCACCGCCCACGGCGATCTGGGCCGCTTGATCGATGACCTGCGCAACCAGGGGCAGAAAAGCATCATGGCCACATCGGAAGTCAAACTGATACTGGAACGGTTGGACAGTCTCAAGGCTGAGGCAGCGATGCTCGAAGAGGAGATCGATACCATTCGAGAGGCAGAAGCCCCTCATCAAGAAGATTGATTCAGGCTGAAGGGGAGCAGCCGGTCAGCCGATGCTCCCCAGGCTTGCCAGAGAGACCATCGATCCCAAGTCGATTCCAGAGACCTCACCATACGCCATGAGCGTTGTTTCTCCGGCCAACTCGAACCCGGCCCCCAGCAAGGGCGTAGCTAAATTTCGGGCCGCAAAAACATCCAGAACCAGTTCCGCAGCCTGATTTGCCTTTGCAACCATTCTGTCTAGTAACTTTGAGCTTTGCTGAACGTTTGTCGACCTGGAATACCAGGGTCCTATCATCTGCAGATCGGGCCAAAGCTGCAACAAAGCAGCCCCCGCTTCATCACTGAATACACGACCATGCCCGGCAAGGGCTGACAACAGCGGCTGACGGTCTTCCCCCCACCCAATCCGGTCTTCCCGAAACAATATGTCCGTTTGAGAAGATTCCTGGTCTGAAATTTCTGTCAAAGCAGCAGAGGCTGGGCGAACCCAGCGCTCAATCCGACCGACCTCGACAAACCCTGCTCTTTGATAGATGGGCTGCCCCTGCACCGACGCCGTCAGCCAGACCGACTTGATCCCCTGCTCGACAAGTTCAGCGAGGACCGTCTTGAAGAGTGCGGCACCATACCCCCTGCCCCGTTTTTGTGGTGAGACAATCAGATTGCCAATCCAGGCGCTGCTTTGATAAGCAACGGCTGTTGCCAACCCACAAAAACCCTGGTCATCAGCAACATGGACAAACCGCGACCAGGAACCTTGAAAGAGCTGCAACTCAAACTGAGGGACTCGCCAGTTCTCGCCCTGCGCCAGGGTGATAAATTGTTCCCAGTCGCTGGCATGGACCGGGCGGACAATCATGCGACCTGCCGATAGTCTGCATAGAGGTTTAACAGGTCGAGGTCGCTTAATGATCCTTTGCGAAACTGTGCCGCAGAGCGCACCGCAGCGAGAAACGATTCTGCTTCCTGGGGTGCCAGTTCGATCTGCAAGGCCCGCAGTCTTTCACAAAGGCCATGTCGACCGGAATGCTTGCCGATCACCAGGTACCGGATCAAACCGACCTCGGCCGGATCGTACCCTTCGTAATTTGCCGAATATTTAAGGACCCCGTCGGCATGAAGACCTGATTCATGGGAAAAAACCTTTTCCCCCACCACCGCTTTCCATTCGGGAACCGGCCGACAGCTGGCCTGACCCACAAGTTTCGACAATTCGACAAAACGCCCGGTGTCAAGCCCCAGTTCAACCCCGCAGGCATGGCGCAAGGCCATAACCACCTCTTCGAGAGCAGCATTGCCAGCCCGCTCTCCCAAACCGTTGACCGTCGTGTTAACGAACTTTGCCCCGGCGCGAACCCCGGCAATGGCATTGGCAGTGGCCATACCGAGGTCGTTATGGGTATGAACCTCGATATCGAGTGGAACCCTGTTGGCCAGGTAGCGCACTTTTTCAAACATGGAGAAAGGATCGAGGACACCCAAGGTGTCGCAGAAGCGGAAGCGATCGGCCCCCAGACTGCGGGCCGACTCCATCAGTACGACCAGGAAATCAAGGTCGGCCCGGCTGGCATCTTCGGCACCAACCGAAACATAAAGACCGTGCTCTTTGGCGAATCCGAGCGCCACCTTGAGCTGCTCCTTCACCCAGGAGCGTGTTTTGCGCAACTTGTTGGCGATATGGATATCCGACACCGACAGCGAAATATCGACCGCCCGAATCCCGCTGTCGATCGATGCCTGGATGTCGTCTTTGACCGCTCGATTCCAGGTGATCAGCCGGGCATCCAGGCCAAGATCGACCAACGCCCTGACCGACTGCTGCTCCTCCTTGCCCATGGCCGGGATACCACACTCAATCTCACCGACACCGATCTCGTCGAGCAGGCGGGCGATGCGAATTTTCTCGTCCATAGAGAAGACGACTCCGGCGGTCTGCTCACCGTCACGCAGTGTGGTATCGTCGATAACGACCTGGAAGTCTTTGGCGTCTTGCATCAGTCATCTCCTCAAAAATAGAAAAGCCCCTAACCCTTATGATGAAAAGGTTGGGGCTTCTTTGCCTTATCCGGCGACCTTGCCGGCACTCAGTTCTGTTGCTGTAACTCACATCAGCAATAGTCGTGCCTGAACGAGAGTTTCTCAAGGGGCCGGCCATGCTGCTGATTTCCGGGGATCAGCAGAGAACTGAGCCGTTGCTTCCCGAGATCCTGCCTAAATTTAAGGCAACCAGTACGATTCTTATTCGGATCTGACACCAGGCTGCGCCCAGAAGATCGAGATCTCCGGGCATTAGCCGTCTGGCAGGAGTTTTGCTTTGTTCTCCTTGCGAATGTTCCCCGCCACAGACGCCGGACAACATCGACCCTCCCAACGTTGTGCAGGGTTCATCTGCAAACATCCAGAAAGAGGGAAGAGAATATGCCGGCTAAACCCAGGATCCGCGAACTGCTCGACGAGAGTTCCTGCACCCACAACAAGACCCGCAAAGCGGCCTGCAACGCGCCAACCCCCGGAGCGACCACAGGCGGCTGCGCTTTCGAAGGGGCACAGATTACCCTCTTCCCCTACGCCGATGCGGCGCACCTGGTGCACGGCCCGATCACCTGCCTCAGTTCTTCGTGGGAGACACGCGCAACCAAGACCAGTTGGAAAGGCCGCGACCTGACCCAGGTTGGTCTCACCACTGATATCTCCCTCAACGACGTGGTCTTCTCCGGCGAAAAAAAACTCGCAGAGGCGATCGACACCGTTGTTGAACGCTACGCCCCTCAGGCGGTGTTCGTCTATGCCACCTGCGTCACGGCGATGATCGGAGACGACATCGACCTGGTCAGCAAGCAAGCCGCGACACGCCACGGCATTGCGGTGGTCCCGGTCCACGCCCCGGGCTTCGTCGGCAGCAAGAACCTCGGCAGTCGCCTCGGTGGCGAAGCGGCTCTACAACATCTGGTTGGCACGGCCGAACCGGAGTTCACGACTCCCTTCGACATCAACCTGATCGGTGAATACAACGTCACCGGAGACATGTGGCAGTACACCCCGCTGCTTGAGGAACTTGGCATCCGGATTCTTGCCACACTGAGCGGCGACGGCCGAATCGCCGACATCCGCTGTGCCCATCGCGCCAAACTCAATGTACTGGTCTGCGCCAAGTCGCTGGTCTCTCTCACCCGCAAAATGGAACAACGCTTCGGCATCCCGTCGGTCTCCCTCTCCTTCTATGGCAGGCGCGACACCAGCGCCGGGCTGCGGGCCATCGCCGGGGCGCTGGGCGATGCCGACCTGATGGCACGGACCGAGGCGTTGATCGCCCGCGAAGAAGCCGCCCTCGCAAAACAGCTCGCCCCTTTTCGTGCGGTCTTCTCGGGGAAAAAGGCGGTTCTTAATACCGGAGGCAACAAGACATGGTCGATCGCCTCGGCACTGCAGGATCTTGGCATTGAAGTGGTTGCCACCGCGGTCAAAAAGGCAACCGAGGATGATCGCGCCAGAGCGCGGGAGACCCTCGGCCCCGATGGAGTGCTGATGATGAGCCCCGGGACTGAACAGGCGAAGCTGATCGAAGAGAAGGGTGCCCACCTTCTGCTGGCTGGCGGGCGGTCGCTCTACACCGCCATCAAAAAAGGGATCGCTTTTGCCGATGTCAACCAGGAGAAGAAGAAAAGTTATGGCGGCTACCAGGGTCTGCTCAACCTCGCCGAGGATTTGAAAAACGCCCTCGAGAACCCGGTCTTCAAACTCGCCGCACGGAGGGCCCCATGGCAGAAGTAAAACGCAAATCATCGAAGCCGCTGCAGGTCAACCCCTTCAAACTCTCGCAACCGATGGGCGCCACCCTCGCCTTCCTGGGAGTCGATCGCTGCATGCCGTTGATGCACGGCGGTCAGGGATGCACCAGCTTCACCAAGGTCTACTTCACCCGCCACTTCAGCGAACCGGTCGCCATCCAGACCAGCGCGGTGACCGACGCCATCGCCGTCCTCGACGGCGGCGACTACTCGATTGTCGAATCGGTCAAGAACATCTGCAAAAAAGTTACACCCAACCTGATCGGCCTTCACACTACCGGGCTGCCAGAAACCAAAGGGGATGACATCCGCGGCGTCGCCAAAAAAATCGAATTCCCGCTGGTGTGGGTCAATACTCCCGACTACGAAGGGGGAATCGAGAGCGGCTGGGCACTGACCTGCCGGGCGCTGATCGAGCAGCTGGTCGAAACAACCGAGGATCTCGATGATAACAAGGTCGTGCTGCTGCCCCATGTCAGCCTGCAGCCTCTTGAAGTCGAAAAAATCAAGGAGTTCATTGCCGCCTTTGGCTTTGAAGTCCTGGCGCTCCCCGACCTCTCGACCTCTCTCGACGGACACCTCGGGGAAAAACAGGCCGCCCTTTCGAGCGGTGGAATTACGGTCGACGAGATTCGCTCCCTGGGAGACGCCGGGCTGGTGATCAGTGTCGGCGATTCGATGACGGGCTGCGCCGAAGCGTTGCTTCAAAAAAACCCGTCCATGCGCCATCACCACTTGACCCACCTGCAGGGATTGGTCGCTTGCGATGCGCTTTGCGAACGACTGCTTGCCGAAACCGGCTTTAACAGCCCCCCTCTGACAGTCGTGCGTTGGCGCCAGCGCCTACAGGATGCCCTGCTCGACTCCCATTTTTCCCTCGGTCAAACCCGACTGCTGGTGGTCGGCGAACCCGACCAGCTGGCCGGAATCTGCGCGGCTCTTAGCGAGGTGGGAGGGCGGGTGACCCTGGCGATCTCCAGTGTCGACTCACCACAGTTGGCGAACATTCCGGCCCATCAGGTGATGGTCGGTGACCTTGACGACGCAGAGCAGTTCGCCGATCAATACGACATGATCATCGGCAACGGCCATTGCGAAGCTCTTGCACAACGGCTGCACAAAGGGCTGGTGCTGCGAGGCTTCCCCAACTGGGAGCAGGTCGGCAATCAACTAAAAAACGATGTGCTCTACGAGGGGGGGTGCTTTCTGCTGTTCGAGGTGGCCAATGCGGCCAGTGCCTGGCGACATCATCAGGCGAGTTGATCGGTTAGGGCCTCCGGCAAAACAATCTCGACATCTCCTGCCCTCGTGATCGTCATGAACACCTTCAAAAAACCGGCGGGAGAAGGTTATTTTCCTTCTCCCGCCGGCCCCTTCCATTAAACCTTAGTCTGCTGAAACGTGCTTATTGGAGTGAGAAACTCGCTGTCGTTTCAACACCATCCCAAGCATAACCTGCCGCGGAAACATCCGCTGTCGTAGCCGTATAACTTCCCGGCGTCGTACCGCCGTTGCCGCGTTTGTTGGGTGTCTGGGTCTGCCAGGTTGCTTCAGCAATGCCATTCGCATCACTTGGGCCTGTGGTCAAGGCAACGGTCTCCGGACCAGTCATGTTGATACTGACCGTAGCATTAGGAATTGGCAAACCGGTCGTTTCATCGAGTACTGTTGCACGGACAGTCACCGAGTCTCCCATCGCGAAGCTCGCCGTTTCTACGAATACGGTTATCTGGTTCTTGCCTTTGCCCGTCTTCTCGTAGCGACCCGTCGCCAGGGTCGCTTCGGCATTCGCTTGCCCAGGCTGATTGGGAATCGCGCAGATGATGTTGCTGAAATCCGACTCGCAGCTCCCGACAAAGGACGTCACCTTGTAGCAGTATTCCTGCCCGTTGGTCAGAGCACTGTCGAGGAAGGATGTCGCACTGCCGGCTTCGCCAACCAGCTGGGCCTTGCCGGCCTGGTCATAATAGACCCGGTACCCCTCTGCTGCGACCGACGTCCAGCTCAGGTTCACCTCAGCATTGCCAGGTGTCGCTCCCTGCAAAGTCGGTACAGGAGCCTCGCAGCTCTGGGCATCTCCCCAGGTGGCCGACGCCATCACAAAAGGTTCGGCCATGCCGGTATTGAGCCAGGCCTCAAGCATAAAGGCCCCTTCGTTCTCAAGAAAAGCACCTGCCGGCTGGTCATTGGCCAGGTCGAGAAACTGGATGTACTCCCAACTGGTCGGCTGGTAGAGCAGTTCGATCAGGGCACTGGAAGCCCCCGCTGGTGGATTCAGCGCGACCGTATCGAAGTAGTTGTAGGTCCTCCCCTGGCCGCCGCCATACTGCTCGGCAGGAACCGGCAGGGCATTGCGCTGACGTGCCGACTCGTAGTCCATGCCATACGGGGGAATCCGGTTGTCCTTGTGCACGACATTGTTGAGCACAAAGTGAAAAGTCTTGAACTCTGTTCCGGAAGGGGAGCTAGCCAGTTCACCGAGGGTATGTTCCACCGCTCCGCTCTGGCGATCATAACCAAGCGCAAGGTCAGCTGGATAACCCAGCTCGATCAACTGCGCCGCCCATTGCTGGTCGAGGCCATAATGGGCCTCATAGATTTTGGTGTTCGGATCGTCGAGGTTCTTGATGGAGCGAACAGCGGCACCGTTGACCGTCGCACCGATCTCTCCGTAGTCGCCATCGACACGCAAAATCTTACCGGAAGGATCTTTCCAGGTGGTCTTAAGCCACATGCGGCGTCCCTCGGGATAACCCGAAATCAATTTGTGCCCAGTGTGGTTGACGATCTTGACCGAGTTGGCCGCTCCGTCAACGGTGAGGGTTGCAGCCAGTTCCAACTGCTCTTTAGCACGCAGCACGCCCGCATCGAGCGCAGCCGTCTGAACAGCGGTGAGACCACCACCGAGGCGCAATTTCCCGTGAGCATCGAGGTACTTGATGGCCGCCGGCATCCAGTAGTTGCCACCTGTCATATCGTGCAGCGGCAGGTCACTGCGAAACGGTGGGTTCTTGTTACAACCCTGACCGAAAACCGGGCGCATATGGCAACTCTGACAACTGAAATAACGGGTATCACCGTCTTCATAGTTGGCCGTCTTGGTGCCGAAGTCGGTCGCAGCCTCGTAGATCGCCTTGAGCGCGCCCCCTTTGAGATCGGCCGGCAGGTCGACATACTGATCCACTGGGGTCTTTGAGATCAGGCCAGCCTTATATTCGCTGAATGTTCGCTCGACAACTCCATATTTATACGGCGGGTTCTTGAAAGCCGCCTTGCTCGCGTAGTTCTTTGGATCTTCGTTCGGCGACCCGTCAGCGACAACCGACTCGCTGACAAGGAAAGCAGACTGGGCTCCGTAATTGTGGGCCAAATTGCCAATCGCCGGATTGGAAACGTCATGGCAGCTGCCGCAGAAGTCAACCGAACGGGTGAAATCATTTTTCATAAACTGGTGACGTGCATCAGCATCGCTGTAAGGCCCCAGCTTTTCAGACCCTCCCCAGATCGAGGCCATTCCGCTCCCGTAGAAGGCTTCACCAGTGAGCGGATCATTGGCCGTGAAGGGGGAGTTCATCACCCCTTTAAGGATCGGGTCGCTATTCCCGGGATCGGTCATCTTGTGGCAGAAATCGCACTCCACTCCGTCGCTGTCCCCGGCCGCCAGGCCGGAACCATCCGTCGGCGTCGAGCGCCCGGCCAGCCAGCCAGCGGTGCTGTGGCAACGGATACAGAGATCGCCAGCGCCATCGAAATCCTGCTCGGCCACCGCCAGGGTTGCCCAGAAAATCGGATCGCGGCCGGCATTGGCCATCATGCTGCCGCGCCAGTTGAAAGCCGGCTCGGTGGCAGTATTGTAGCCACCATGGCAGTTATCGCACTTATCAGGAGATTCAAGGTTGCTTACCTCCTGAGGCTGGGTCCCTGGCTGATCAATGGTCGAGGGGACAACATCTGCAGCAAACGAGCTTGCAACCAACACGCTCAGGAAACAAAACAGCGCCGCCAAAACAACCTTTCGCATAGAGCACCTCCCAAAAAGCCGATAAGCAGAACAGACCTTGCCGAATCCGGCCCATTCTGACCTGCAACGTTCCACAAACGGTTCAAAACTTTTGCTGGTATAAATCGGCATTGAAGCCAATTACGTAATCTTCGCCGATTTTCAAGGTTGGCGCTCGAAGGTTGCCACTCGGTCCCATGGCTTTAGCCATGATCGTTTCTCTGCCATCCGTTTCGGGAGTGAAGATTTCGAACTTCTTCCCCTTGGCGATGCTGACCTGATTGGCCGTTTTCAGCATTTCCCAGGCCCGCTCCTCATCGATACGGTGAAGCCTTGCATCGACAGTCTCTTCAATCTCCATCTGCCTTGGCTCAAGAAACTCCTGAGCATTTTTGCAGGAGGTTCAGCCCTTGCGCAGATAGGCCCAGTCAATTGTCATGACAGTCTCCTTTTTGCTGTGTGATCGGTTAAAGATAACAGATATTGTCAGAAAGGACAGCCCGTCGGGATTAAAAAGTTAGTTGACGTAGCCGCTGCCAATGGCAGAGAAGGGAAGCTCCAGGTTGAGATCCGGAACCTGTCGGGCAATCCACGCGGTGAAGGTGTTGCTGTTCGGACCGGGAAAGACCCGATAGGTGGTTTTCCAGGGGTAGCTCTGCGCCGCCAGGTCAATGGCAACGATCAGCCGATCGGCACCTGGACCGCGGTACTCTTTGAGCAGCCTCGGTTCGGCACCAAACCAGTAGCGGTCGGGGATGTCTTGGGAGATGCGCATCACCGGCTGTCCGCGGTTAGCCCGCCAGCCGACCACGTCATAGACTGTATAGAAGCTCTCGCCGGTGGGCTTGGCGGCAATCCAGGTGTGAATCGCAAACCATCCCCGCCACCCCCAGGCTCTGGCACCGTAGACCTGCAAAACGGCTTCCCGAGTCTCAGCCGGATCAGGAGCGACCCCGGCCGATTCGCGGCTGGCTGTACGCCAATCGTTACTGGAGGAACATCCGGCTAGGATGAAAAAGAGACAACTGAGAACGGATAAGGCGAGCAGCACTTTCAACGGGACATTCATTCGAGAACCTCCTGCAGCCCAGATTGAATATTATAGCGTACAGGCGTCTGCGAAATAAAGTGTCCACATCTCTGCCCGGCATCACTCATCCCCCGCTTCCGTCAGCTATTTCCCGTCCTCGGCAAAGCAGAGATGGTAGTCACTGCACACCCCGCAGTTCGGGGCCTTGCACAATGTCCCACCGTTTTGATCACAGAGTTGTTTGAACAAGAAGCGTTTCCAACGCATGTTTCGACTATTGGCTTCGGCAAGACCCGGCAGATGCCTGCGGATGGCCGCAGAGAGCTGGGGGCGCTGTGTCAGGCCCATGGCCACCCAGAGATGCCCGGGAAGAGCAGAGCGGGTGGCGAGAATGCGCACCAGCCAGCAGGAGATCATCTGCTGCATGAAACTTCGATCGGTTGGTACATGGGGCAACAGCAGCGTGAGAAGTTCGGCATTGCACTCGAGGGGCGGGATTTTTGTCGGTGACGCAAGTTCCGCCAGGACAGCGCGATCCACTCCTGGAAAAACAAGGGACAGCAGTGCATCCAGCGCCTTGTCATCAAGACCGAGAGCGGCGCCGGTTTCCCAAGGTTCTTCGGTCGCCACACTGAGCAGGCAGGCCAGCAGGTGCCTGTCCTCGTCGCTGATCGCAGCCGGGCTTCGGGACGACATCAACAGCACATAAACCGGATGATTTGGCGTGACGCGCGGGCCATGGGCTTTGTCTTGCGGCAGCGCAGTCCGCACCGTGCCTCCAGTCAGAGCACTCTGCACCGCGGCCTGCAGGGCCTGGGCCGCCATTTCGGCGCAATAACGCCGCTCTTCGGGGAGACCGTCGAGGGCAGCTTCCAGGCAGTCGGCATCGAGCCGCCGACTTTCACGCAGGGTTTGACCTACGGCGAGATCCGCCGCCACCGCACAGGCCGCCATGGAATAGCCGCAGCCGAACACCTGGTAGCGCGCATCGCTCACCCGGTCGAGATCGACCTTCAGAGTGAAACGAACAGCCAAGCGGCGACCGATCTCAGAGGACTCGAGCCCGACTTCGCCGACCCCGTCAGCCTCGGCGAGAAGGCCGGCCCGACGCGTATCTGTCGCCCATAAGCGGATCGTGTCCGTGTATCCCGTCATACGCAATCCTCACTGGACCGATGACAACCGGTCACCGGTGCAATGTCGTTCAGATCAGAAACATCTTGCCGCCGGCAAAAACCTTCATCACCGACATCGCCTGCAAAATCGTCCGAGCCGGCAGGTGGCGGCTGCCACCAAAGGCACC
>PKTY01000093.1 GCA_002869725.1 Desulfuromonas sp.
AACGGCACCACCTTGTCGCAGGTGAGTAGCAGGTCGCTGGCGTCTTCGGTGTCGCTGTGGCCGCCCTTGATCAGCACATTTCGTGCGCCGAACTCGTGAAGAGTTCTGGCGGCCTCTTCCATCTCAGTTGCCCCGGTGATCTTGATCCCGGTGAGGGCTTCAGCTTCGGGGATGTTGGGAGTCAGCAGGAAAGTCTGTGGCAGCAGCAGTTCACGTAGAGCCCGAACGGCTTCCTTCTTTAAGAGCGCCGCTCCCCCCTTGGCGATCATCACTGGATCGACGATGGCCAGCAGGTTGTGGCGGGCGATCGATTCAGCGACGGTGGCAATGATTTCCGGCGAATAGAGCATGCCGGTCTTGAGGGTGTCGGTGCCGATGTCGTCAAGCACCAGTTCCATCTGCTTGGCGACGAAACTCGACGATGCGGGAGAGAGGCCGTGTACCCCTTGGGTGTTTTGCGCGGTCAGCACGGTAACGGCGCTGGTGCCGAACGACCCAAGCAGGCCGATGGTTTTGAGGTCGGCCTGGATGCCGGCGCCCCCCCCCGAGTCGGAGCCGGCTACGGTCATCACCCGGGTTAACCCTTTGTCGGTGCGCCGGTTGAAAAGCAGGCTCAGTTCACGGGCCGCCAGGGCAGGTTTTGGATCATCGGACACCGCCGCAATCACTGCTAAGGCATTGGCGCCGGCTTCAAGCACTTCCGAACTGTTCGCGGCTGAAAGGCCGCCGATGGCGACGATGGGGATTTTGACTGCCCGGCGGATTTTGCGCAGAGTCTCAACTCCGACCTGCTCGGCATCTTCCTTGTTTTGGGTGGCGAACATGGCGCCGACACCGATGTAGTCGGCGCCAGACATCTCGGCCTTGATCGCCTGATCAACGCTGCTGGTTGAAATGCCGATCAGCTTGTCGGGGCCAAGGGCCCGGCGGGCTTCCTGAATCGAAAGATCGTGCTGGCCGAGATGAATCCCGTCAGCGCCGCTGGCACTGGCCACCTGAGGGTGGTCATTGACCAGAAAGGTTGCTCCCTGCTGGTGGCAAAGTTGCGCCAGTTCACGGGCCAAGTCAATTTGGGTTTCGGGAGGGCGCTGCTTGTCACGGTATTGGACCATTTTGGCACCACCGTCAAGGGCGGCTTGCACGGTCTGTAGAACCTGTTTTTTGGTCCCTTCCGGGGTAATCAGGTAGAGTCCTTCGAGCATGACAGTCCTTAGCGGTCGAGGTCGACTTGTTGAGCGCCTCGCCAGGTTATGCTGCCGGGTAAAATAAAAATCGCCGTGGGCCTGGAGCCACGGCGATTTCCCTTGGGGGACAATCTTCGTTGCTGACCATGCCGCTTCCCTCCGCCGGAATAACCCGGATCAGGTTCAAAGGGTTGTCCCGCAGATCGCGGAACTCTCAGTAAGAAACTTACTCCCCTAGCGGTGGTGCTTGCCGCTCCCTTAAGAGCAGCGAACTGTTACGCCAGAACGATCCGGCGGTTGAGCAGGTCGATCTCCTGGAGCATTCCTTCGATCTCACGCTGCTTACCGAACACGTCGATCAGGCAGAGCTTCCCCTGTTTGACCAGCAGTGAAGCAACATCATCAAGAGCCGTTTCCTGCTCATTGTCGATTAACAAAAAAGGACCATCTGTCATGCACATTACGTCTGATCTCTCAATATTCGAAGTGGGTATCACGTTTCATCTGTTGACAGCCTAAAAGATTGATGGAAGGATTGTCAACTGGTTTGCCACCCTGGTCTGTTGCTCTATCCGCCATTCTGGTGAGAGCGTGAAACATTGCTCCCGATCCCACACAAATGTTATCGACAGCTGAGCTGACCCCCATGATCCGTTCGACGCATGCCGAAATCGATCTGACCGCCTTGCGGCACAACTTTATGCAGGTGCGAAAAAGGGTTGGGCAAAGCTGCCAGGTTATGGCGGTGGTCAAGGCGGATGCTTATGGACATGGTGTGGCCGGGGTCGCTCCAGCCTTGGCAGCGGCCGGAGTCGACCAGTATGCGGTGGCAATGGTCAGCGAAGGCGTTGAGCTGCGCAGCCTGGGAATCCGTCAGCCGATCGTGATCCTGGGGGGGGCATTTGCCGGAGAAGAGCTTCAGGTCGTCAGCCATGATTTGCACCCCGTCATCTTTGAACTGGAGGGGGCACGAAGACTCGATCACGCCGGGAAACAGGCAGGAAAGGTGGTCGAGTTCCACCTCAAGCTCGATACCGGCATGGGCCGACTCGGTTTTACGGCAGAGCATCTCGACGAGGCCCTCTCGACCCTTGGGTCGTTGCGCAATCTTCGTATGATTGGAGTGCTCAGCCATCTGGCGGTGGCCGACGAGCCACAGCAAACCTTGACCGAGACTCAGATCTCCCTGTTCCATCAGCTGGCAGCCAAAGTTGAGGCGGCCGGAAATCGGCTGCACTTCCGGCACATCGCCAACAGCGCGGCGATCTATTCCCGGGATTTGGCCGGCTGCAATCTGGTGCGTCCAGGGATTGCTCTCTATGGTGGACTGACCGGCGAGACGGCCACAGACCGGGTTGACCAGCGGTCGGTGATGCGTCTGGTCAGTAGCGTCGCCCAGCTCAAAGAGGTGGCTGCCGGAAGCGGGATTTCGTATGGCCACCGGTTCATTGCTCAGCGGCCGTCGCGAATCGCTGCGGTCCCTGTCGGTTATGCCGATGGCTACAACCGGCTGCTCTCAAACTGCGGAGAGATGCTGATTGGCGGCCGTCGCGCCCGGGTTGCCGGGACGGTCTGCATGGACTGGACCCTGGTCGATGTGACCGACCTGCCCAACGTTAAAGTCGGTGACCAGGTGACTCTGCTTGGCCAAGACGGAGAGGATGCCATCACGGCCGAGGAATGGGCGGACAAGGTCGGAAGCATCACCTATGAACTGTTCTGTAATATCAGCAAGCGGGTGCCGCGGGTGTATGTGGGAGAACGGCGAGTTGTGGGCGCCAAGAGTCCAGGATAACGCATGGCAACCCCAGGGAATGACGGACTCTTTGTTGCCATCGACCTCGGCACCACCACTCTGGCCGGTCGCCTGCTTGATGGCGAGGGGCGCACCCTTGCTGAGCAGAGCCTGGCCAATCCTCAGCAGCAGTACGGCGCCGATATACTCACCCGGCTGGAACAAGCCCGAAACGGGCATGCTGACAGATTGCAAAGGCTTCAGCTGGACGGTCTCCGAACTCTGATTGCGAATCTGTGTGCTCAGGCCGGCACATTGCCGGAGCGAGTCGCTGCCGCCGCCGCGGCCGGCAACCCGGGAATCACCTGTCTGCTGCGCGGACTGCCTGTTGATAGTCTGCTCTCTCCACCCTACAAACCGCCCGATTCACATCTCGCCGAACTCCCCCCGGATCAGTTAGATGTTGGCCTCAAGGTGCCGCTGCAGATATTTCCCTTGGTCTCGGGTTTCGTCGGCGGAGATCTGGTTGCCGTTGTGCTTGGCATCGCTGTCGGCTGGCCAGGGGACAGCCCCCATGCAGGGACAGTCCCCACCTCGTGCAAGAAGACAACCCTGGTGATCGATGTCGGAACCAATGGCGAGCTGGCGTTGTGGGACGGAGAGCGCTGGTGGGTCACATCGGTTGCCGCCGGGCCGGCTTTCGAGGGGGGGAATGTTGGTGTGGGGATGATGCTCACCGACGGAGCGGTTTGCGATGTCGCGCTCCAGGAGGATCGTTTCAGACTCAAGGTGCATGGCCGTGGGCCGGCCCGGGGGTTGTGTGGCAGTGGGCTGGCGGCTCTGATCGCTGCAGCGCTTCAGGGAGGACTGATCGACCACAGCGGTCGGATTGTCGAGACGCACGAGGTTGAAAGCAATCTGGCCAATAGCCTGGTCCAGAAGGGAGCAGAGCGGGCGATCTGCTTTTACCGCGATGCGCAAGCCGAGCTGGTGCTGACCCAGACCGATCTGCGCAACTTCCAGCTGGCCAAAGGAGCGCTTCATGCCGGAGCCGAGGTGCTGATGGAACGGGCCGGTTTAAGCACTGAAAAACTCGACCAAGTGCTGCTCGCCGGGGCACTGGGAAGTTCCCTGCCGAGTACGGTTTTGAAAAGGGTTGCCTTGCTCCCAGAGCCCATGTTAAGTAAAATTTCTTTTGTGGCCAACGGGGTTTTGCAAGGGCTGGAGAGTTACTTGCTGACGGACGACGGACCCCTCATCTTAGAGCGGTTAATGGATGCAATGCAGCCTTTTCCGTTGTCTGGAACGCCAGCCTTCGAAAAGCGTTTTCTGGAGGCCTTGGAGTTTTAGGTAAAGATTCATTTCATCGTCTTCAATTCGCTGTCAAAAGATCATTCATCACGATCACTTTTATCGTCTCTCTCAATAGCTGTCGAAAAGAGGTAACTCTATGGCCAAGATCACCCGAGCCCTGATCAGTGTCTCCGATAAGACCGGAATCGTCGAACTCGCCAGCGGCCTTGCCGCCTATGGCGTCGAACTCCTTTCCACCGGTGGCACCGCCAAACTGCTGCGTGAAGCCGGCTTGACCGTCAAGGACGTCTCCGAACATACCGGTTTTCCGGAAATGCTCGACGGCCGGGTCAAGACCCTGCACCCCAAGGTTCATGGCGGACTGCTCGGTCTGCGCGAAAACCCGGCCCATGTTGCCACCATGGCTGAGCATGGCATTACGCCCATCGATATGGTGGTGGTCAACCTCTATCCGTTCGAGGCGACGGTCGCCAAAGAGGGTTGCTCACTGGAAGATGCCATCGAGAACATCGATATTGGCGGGCCGACCATGCTGCGCAGTGCGGCCAAGAACAACCAGTCGGTGACCGTGCTGGTTGATCCTTCCGATTATCAGCCTGTCCTGGATGAGATGGCGCAGAGCGAGGGAGCGGTGTCGCGTGAAACGAACTTCCGTTTAGCCGTCAAAGTCTATCAGCGCACCGCTGCCTACGATGCGGCCATTTCCAACTGGCTTGGCTGTAAAATTGACGACGAAAGTGCCCAGTTTCCGTCGGCGCTGACCTTTCAGTTTCGTAAGGCTCAGTCGATGCGCTACGGGGAAAACCCCCACCAACAGGCGGCCTTCTACGTGGAGAGCGAGGTCAAAGAGGCATCGATCGCCACCGCCAGGCAGCTGCAGGGGAAAGAACTCTCTTACAACAATATCGGCGATACCGACGCCGCCCTCGAATGTGTCAAGCAGTTCGCCGAAAAGCCGGCCTGCGTGATCGTCAAGCACGCCAATCCCTGCGGAGTGGCTTACGGCGAGACGCTTCTCGAAGCTTATCAGCGTGCGTTCAGTACCGATCCGGAGTCGGCTTTCGGCGGCATCATCGCGTTCAATCGCGAACTTGATGGTGAAACCGCCAAAGTGATCTGTGACAAGCAGTTTGTCGAGGTGATTATTGCACCAAAGGTTGCAAGTGAGGCGGTTGAGGCAGTTGCCAGCAAAAAGAATGTGCGCCTGCTCGAATGCGGCGATTGGCCGGAGAACCCTCTGGCTCGATTTGATTTCAAGCGGGTCAACGGCGGTCTGCTGGTGCAGGACCTCGACCTGGCGCTGACCGACGAGATCAGGGTGGTCAGTAAACGTCAACCGACCGAGGCTGAGATGACAGACCTGCTGTTCACCTGGCGGGTTGCCAAATTCGTCAAGAGCAATGCCATCGTCTATGGAAAAAACGGCATGACCATCGGTGTCGGTGCCGGCCAGATGAGCCGCGTCAACTCGGCGCGGATTGCCGCTATCAAGGCCGAACATGCCGGTCTCGAAGTGAAGGGGGCGGTAATGGCTTCCGATGCCTTCTTCCCGTTCCGCGATGGAATCGATAATGCTGCGGCGGTCGGTATCAGTGCTGTGATTCAACCGGGCGGTTCGATTCGCGACCAGGAGGTGATCGCTGCTGCCGACGAGCACGGCATGGCGATGGTCTTTACCTGCATGCGGCATTTTAGGCATTAACGTTTCAGGAGAATAAATCCCATCACGGGCTAAGTTTTGGAATACTCGTTGTCAGTGAAGCGAGAGCTAAACGGTTGTCGTTGTCGTAAACGTAATCGGAAATCGTGCTGGACAAGACGGCCAGTTCAAATCCATGTCTAGGTCGATTACGACAACGATAGCGATAGCGAAGATATCCCGTCTGTTGGCAATGGTGTTGAGCAGGTCCTGCAGAACATTCAAGCGAGAGAGAGCCTATGAAGATACTGGTTGTCGGCGGCGGTGGCCGCGAACACGCCCTGATTTGGAAGATCGCCCAGTCCCCGTTGGTGGACCACATCTATTGTGCGCCGGGTAACCCCGGGATTGCCGAGCTCGCCGAATGTGTCCATATCGGCGCCGACGAGATCGAGGCCCTGCTCGATTTCGCTAAGGCCGAAAAGGTCGACCTGACCGTGGTCGGTCCGGAAGTGCCGCTTACCCTCGGGATTGTCGATCGTTTCCAGGATGCAGGCCTTACGATCTTTGGTCCCAATCAGGCTGCGGCGCGGATCGAGGGGAGCAAGGGCTTTTCCAAGGACTTGATGGCCAAATATGGGATTCCCACGGCGGCCTATCAAAGTTTTACCGAACGCGAGGCGGCTATTGCCTATATCAAGGCCCAGGGTGCGCCGATTGTGGTCAAGGCCGACGGTCTGGCTGCCGGCAAGGGGGTGATCGTCGCCCTGAGCGAAGAGCAGGCGTTGGCCGCTATCGACGACATCATGCGCGACAAGGTGTTCGGCGACGCCGGAGCCAGCGTGGTCATCGAGGAATTCATGGACGGCGAAGAGGCCTCCTTCTTCGCTTTCACCGACGGCCAAAATATCCTGCCACTGGCTTCGTCCCAGGACCACAAGCGGGCCTTCGACGACGACCAGGGGCCGAACACTGGCGGCATGGGCGCCTATTCCCCGGCCCCGGTCGTCACGGCCGCCTTGCACGACGAGATTGTTGAAACCATTGTCAAACCGACCATTTCCGGCATGGCCAGCGAGGGCTGCCCCTATAGCGGAATTCTCTATGTTGGCCTGATGATCAAGGATGGCAAGCCACGGGTGGTCGAGTTCAACGCCCGTTTTGGTGATCCCGAGGCCCAGCCGCTTCTAATGCGCATGAAGTCCGATATTGTGCCGGTTTTGATGGCTTGTGCCAAAGGAAGCCTTGAGCAGGACAGCATCGAGTGGCACGATAAGGCGGCGGTCTGCGTGGTCATGGCTTCTGGCGGTTACCCGGCCAGTTTCCAGAAGGGTTATGAAATTGAAGGGCTGGATCAGGCCGCAGAGCTCGGCGAGGTGATGGTCTTCCATGCCGGGACCGCTCTTAAGGATGGCGAGGTCGTCAATAATGGCGGGCGAGTGCTTGGCGTGACCGGCCTTGGTGTCACGGTTGCCGAAGCGATCGAGCGGGCGTACCAGGCGGCGGAGAAAATCAGCTGGCAGGACGTTCATTACCGTAAGGATATCGGTAGGAAAGCGCTCAATAGGTAACAACTTAAATACGTTAGGCCTCTTAAGGAGTCAATACTATGCAAACTCAGCCCCAAGTCGGCATCCTGATGGGGAGCGATAACGATTACGAGATCATGAAAGAGACCGCCCTGGCTCTACGTCAGTTCGACATCCCTTTCGAGATGACGGTCTCCAGTGCTCATCGAACTCCGGAGCGGACGTCCAAATATGTCCGTGAGGCCCGCGAGCGTGGCATCAAAGTTCTGGTTGCCGGTGCCGGCGCCGCCGCCCACCTTGCCGGGGTGATCGCTGCAGAGACCACTCTGCCGGTGATTGCCGTTCCCATCGATGCCACAGCTTTGCAGGGACTCGACGCCCTGCTTGCCATGGTGCAGATGCCGGCGGGTATCCCGGTGGCGACTATGGCCATCGGTAAAGCCGGAGCCCGCAATGCCGGGATTTTCGCCGCCCAGATCCTGGCGACCCATGACGCTGCCCTGACCCGCAAACTCGACGATTTCAAGGAGGAAATGGCCGCAGGAGTGGCAAAGAAGGCTGACGCCCTTGCTCAGCGCTTGCAAGCTGATTTCAGTAACTGATCACTGCACTCGGCCATTTCTGCATGAAGGCTCGCTTGCCAACTGTGCATCAGCGCAAATCGGCAGCAAGGTGGGCCGCTTCGTCTTGACAGCCGAAAACAGGCCATACTATCTTGGTAAACAATCAGTTCGCAGCGGTGGGGATCTGCTGGATGCGAAGCAAACCGAACGGGGTGGGGCAGATGTTCCCTGCTCCTTTTTTTAGGAGAGTTCACTTTGAGTAAACAGCAATCGCCTTCCGATCGCCTGTGGGACTTTTTCTGCTCCCTCAAGCTGGCGATCATCACCCTTATTCTGCTGGCGACCACGTCGATCATCGGCACTGTGATCGAGCAGAACAAACCTGCCCAGCACTACATCCAGAACTACGGCATGAGCGAATCGACCTACAAGTTCCTCAATACGCTGCAGTTTTTCGACATGTACCACTCCTGGTGGTTCCTCTCGCTGATGGGGCTGTTCGCGGTCAACCTGATCTGCTGCTCGATCAAACGTTTTCCCGGCATCTGGAAGATTGTCCACCAGCCGAGGCTGGTCGCCGATGACGGCCTGTTCCGCACCTTTTCCAACCGCGAGGAAGTCGTGGCCAAGGGGGGGCTTGAGAGCGTTCGTGATCAGATGGTGTCGCTGCTCGGTAAGCGTTTTACTGCGCCGACCGTTACCGAGCAGGACGGCAAGATTCATCTCTTTGCCGAAAAGGGGAAGTATGCCCGTTTCGGTGTTTACGTGACTCACGCGTCGATCCTGATTATCTTCATCGGCGCCATGATCGGTAATGTCTGGGGTTACAAGGCCTACATCAACATTGTCGAAGGGTCTTCGGTTAACCAGGTCTGGCCGCGCGCCGGCCAGGAGCCGATCGATATCGGTTTCGATCTGCGCTGCGATAATTTCGAGGTCGAATTCTACGAGGGCGGGGGGCGTCCCAAAGAGTTCACCAGTGACCTGGTGGTTCTCGAAAACGGCCAGGAGATTCTCAAAAAGACCATCGAAGTCAACGACCCGCTGAATTACAAAGGCTTGACCTTCTATCAGTCGAGCTACGGGCCGGCGGGAGACCCGACCTTCCGCTTCCGGGTCAAGGTCAAAGAGACCGGCGAGATCCTCGAGGTCATGGCCCGCCAGGGGCAGCATGTCAAGCTCCCCGGTGGCCGTTCTTTTGCCGTCAGCCAGTTTGCCCAGAATTACGACAACTTCGGTCCGGCGGTGCAGATGCACATTAACGGTGTCGACGGCAGCCACGGTAACCCGTTTATCGTGCTGCAGAACTTCCCCGATTTTGACGCCCGCCGTGGCGGTGATTACAGCTTCACCCTGCTCGAAGCCAACCAGCGTTACTACACCGGGCTGCAGGTTGCCAAGGATCCCGGTGTCTGGGTGGTCTGGCTCGGCTGCTTCCTGATGGTGCTCGGCTCGCTGACGGCATTCTTCTGGTCACACCGGCGCATCTGGGCCACCATCGAGCCGATCGACAAGGGAGTCGGCGTCAAGATCGGCGGCAGTGCTCACCGCAACCAGCCGGCTTTTACTATCTATTTCGACGAATTGAAGGAAGATGTTCACCAGGCATTGAAGTCCTGACCCCGACCGCAAGGTCCGTTCAAGGAGAACCCGCATGACCAGTTCACTCTTTTTCAATCTGACCACCGGCGCCTATTTCATCGCCATGGTGGTGTTTATTGTCTACATCGCATCGAAAAGCGACAATATCGGTTTCGCCGCCACGGTTATCAGCTGGCTCGGTTTGGCCGCCAATACAATTGCCATCGGCCTGCGCTGGCGCGAAGCCTATGCCATGGGCTTTGAACAGGCGCCTCTCTCCAATCTCTACGAGTCAGTGGTCTTCTTTGCCTGGTCGATTCTGCTGATATACTTGCTGTTCGACCTCAAGTACAAACAGCGGGCGGTCGGGGCATTTGTCATCCCTTTTGCCTTTGCCGGCATGATCTGGGCCCAGTGGGGGCTTGATGCCACCATCTCTCCTCTGGTGCCGGCCCTGCAGAGCAACTGGCTCACCTACCACGTCATCACCTGCTTCATCGGTTATGCCGCTTTTGCTGTTGCCTGCGGTGTGTCGATCATGTACCTGATCAAGATCGGCAAGGAAGAGGCCGCTGGAAACAACCCGATCGGGGGGATTCTCGGCATGTTCCCGAGTACCAAGATCCTTGATGACATCAACTACAAGGCGATCATGGTCGGCTTCCCGATGCTGACCCTCGGGATTGTCACCGGTGCGGCCTGGGCCAACTACGCCTGGGGAACCTACTGGAGCTGGGACCCCAAGGAGACCTGGAGCCTGATCGTCTGGTTTATTTACGCCGCCTTCCTCCATGCCCGCTTCACCCGCGGCTGGGTTGGTCGCCGTGCAGCCTGGCTGTCGATCTTCGGCTTTGCCGCCACCATCTTCTGTTACCTCGGTGTCAATCTGGTCCTTTCCGGCCTGCATTCATACGGGGGGAGTTAACGGTCCTTTTCAAGCCTCAAGCAGATTGCAAGTTCATTGAGGCGAGCTTTTTGCATTAGCGCAAGCTGGACTGCGCTGAATTGTGCTCCTTGCAGTATTTGTGCGCCGGCCTTAACGCGATTTCGCGCAGTATGGGCTCAAAGAATTACGTGTTCCCGGCGAGCATGTTCCCAAACTGACAATTGTTGAGATATGCGCAGCCTATTTCTGATCATTGGCTTGGCAGTTTTTTTCCTGGATGCTCTGCCGGTATTTGCTGGTGCAGGCTGTGTGACTACCGCCTGCCATCCGGATCTCGGAGTGGGTGCCAACCTTCATGCTCCGGTGGCCGGGGGAGAGTGTGACCCCTGTCATGAGCCAGCAGGGCGCAAGCACCCTGGCCCGGGTTCCATGAAGCTGGTTGCAGCCGGCAGTCTGCTCTGTGCCCAATGCCAC
>PKTY01000201.1 GCA_002869725.1 Desulfuromonas sp.
GTTATGTCCGGCATTTTGGGTGCAGGCACGTAGCTCAGTGGGAGAGCACTACCTTGACACGGTAGGGGTCGGCGGTTCAATCCCGCCCGTGCCTACCAACCTTGGACCCGAAACGTTCACGGAGGCATCCACGGATGCCTCTTTTTGTTAAGAGGGCAAGCGATGTCGATGCTTAAGATTACCCTGCCAGACGGTAGTGAAAAACAGGTTGAGCCGGGAACGACCCCCCTGGATATTGCCCGATCCATTGGTGAGGGGTTGGCACGCCAGACTGTGGCCGCCCGTGTCGATGGACGGTTGGTGGATGCCAACGCCTCTATTGAAGGGGATGCCGCTGTGCAGTTGGTGACTCTCAACACTCCCGAAGGGCTTGAAATCTATCGTCATTCGAGTGCGCACCTGATGGCTCATGCCGTCAAGGAGCTGTTCGGCACCGAGGTACAGGTCACCATCGGTCCGGCTATCGAAAACGGTTTTTATTACGATTTTTACAGTGAAAGCCACACGTTCAGCCCGGAAGAGTTCGAAACCATCGAAAGAAAGATGGCCGATCTGGCAAAGGAAAACCTTTCCATCGAGCGCCAGGAGCTGAGTCGCGATGAGGCAATTGCGCTGTTTCGTGGCATGGGTGAGACCTACAAGGTTCAGCTGATCGAGGATCTCGGTGAGCCGATGGTTTCGGTCTACCGGCAGGGGAGTTTTGTCGATCTCTGCCGCGGTCCGCACCTCCCTTCCACCGGGATGCTCAAAGCCTTCAAGCTGACCAGTGTGGCAGGCGCTTACTGGCGTGGCAATGAGCATAACGCCATGTTGCAGCGTCTTTATGCCACCGCCTTTCCGGACAAGAAGGAGCTCAAGCAGTATCTGCACCGTCTCGAAGAGGCAAAGAAACGCGACCACCGCAAGTTGGGGCGCGAACTCGACCTGTTCTCGTTCAGTGACGAGGCTGGAGCCGGCCTGGTGATCTGGCACCCGAAGGGGGCGATGCTGCGCACTCTGATCGAAGATTTTGAACGCCGCGAGCACCTCAAACGTGGTTACGATATCGTGCAGGGGCCCCAGATCCTGCGCACCGAGCTGTGGAAGACCTCCGGCCATTTCGACAACTACCGTGAGAACATGTACTTCACGGAGGTCGATGAGCAGAGCTATGGGGTCAAGCCGATGAACTGCCTGGCTCACATGCTGATCTACAAGTCGAAGCGCCGCTCTTATCGTGACCTGCCACTGCGCTACTTCGAACTTGGTACCGTGCATCGCCACGAGAAGAGCGGCGTGCTCCATGGTCTGCTGCGGGTCCGTGGTTTCACTCAGGACGACGCCCATATCCTCTGTACCCCCGAACAGCTTGATGGCGAAATCAAGAACGTCCTCAAGTTTGTCCAGGATGTGATGGGGATTTTCGGGTTTGAATATGAGTTGGAGATTTCAACCCGCCCGGAGAAGTCGATCGGCTCCGATGAAGCATGGGAGCTCGCCACCAACGCTCTCAAAAACGCTCTCGATGATACCGGTCTTCCTTATGAAGTCAATGAGGGGGATGGCGCATTCTATGGGCCGAAGATCGATATCAAGCTCAAGGACGCTCTTGACAGAAGGTGGCAGTGTGCTACAATCCAGTGCGATTTTACCCTCCCGGAGCGCTTTGATCTGACTTATGTCGGGAGTGACGGTGAGAAGCATCGGCCGGTCATGGTCCATCGGGTCATCCTGGGGGCCATTGAGCGTTTTATCGGTGTACTGATTGAACATTTTGCCGGCAACTTTCCCCTGTGGATCTCCCCGGTTCAGGTGCGCGTGGTCAATGTGACCGACAACCAGGCTGATTATGCCGCACAGGTCTGCGATGAATTGAGGCAGGCTGGAGTGCGGGTTCAGGTGGATTTGCGCAACGAGAAGCTCGGCTTCAAGATCCGGGAAGCTCAGATGGAGAAAGTTCCTTATATGCTGGTGATCGGTGACCAGGAGATGGCCGCCGGCACCGTGGCGCCGCGTCATCGTTCCGGGGAGAGTCTGGAGCCGATGACTCCGGCTGATTTTGTTCATTTTCTGGAAGAAGAGTGTCGCCAGTACCACTAGGAGGTGTGTCATAAGCAAGGATAAGACCAATATCAACGAGGCCATTCGCGCCCGCGAGGTCCGCGTCGTCGATGACGAGGGGGAACAGCTGGGCATTCTCGATACTGCTGCCGCGTTGGCAGCTGCCGAGGCGCGTGGCCTCGATCTTGTCGAGGTCTCTCCGAACTCTCAGCCGCCGGTCTGCCGGATCATGGATTACGGCAAGTACAAATACCAGCAGAGCAAGCGGGCGGCTGAAGCCAAGAAGAAGCAGGTCAGGGTAGAGATCAAGGAAGTCAAGCTGCGGCCGAAGACCGATGAACATGATTATCAGTTCAAGGTCAAAAACGCCCGCCGCTTTCTCGGCGAGGGGAACAAGGTCAAGGTGACCATCATGTTTCGCGGTCGTGAAGTGACCCATCCTGAGTTCGGAAGGCGTATCCTCGAACGGGTGGCCGAGGAACTCAAGGATATCGCCCAAGTGGAGAGCCACCCGAATATGGCCGGGCGCTTCATGAGTATGGTGGTGGCACCACTCAAGAAGTGATCCATTGTAACTTAAAAACGTTCAACGCAGCATATCGCTGCCTGAGCCTGCTTAGCGAATCGGCGTTGAATCTGACATTGCACGCATAAAAGGAGAAGGCAGATGCCGAAGATCAAGACCAACCGTGGCGCCGCCAAGCGCTTCCGCAAGACCGGAACCGGCAAGGTGCGCCGCAACAAAGCGTTTACCAGTCATATCCTCACCAAGAAGTCGACCAAGCGCAAGCGTAACCTGCGCCAGGGGACCTTGGTGCACAAGAGTGACGAGAAGAACATCAATCGTTTGATCCCCTATCTTTAGGGAGTTGCGAGAGGCACCCGTGCTGAGGTGTCTTTTCGCTGTTTGCTGTCACGGACCATCGAAACTCGTGAACCGTGGGGTCAATGTCTCCCCCTGCGGATCCGGGTGCGGGTTTTCCCGCATATTTTAAACATGTAAGGAGTAACACCATGTCAAGAGCAAAAAGAGGATTCAAAGCGAGACGCAGACGGAACAAGGTACTCAAACTTGCCAAAGGCTTTCGCGGGGCCCGCAGCAAACTGTTCCGCAGTGCGACTGAAGCCGTCGACCGCGCCCTGAATTACGCCTATCGCGACCGTCGCGTGCGCAAGCGGGATTTTCGCGCCCTGTGGATCGCCCGCATCAATGCCGCG
The DNA here is from genome assembly GCA_002869725.1 of Desulfuromonas sp. Lineage (GTDB taxonomy): Bacteria > Desulfobacterota > Desulfuromonadia > Desulfuromonadales > BM103 > BM103. Next base: position 3,259 of record PKTY01000201.1, read on the forward strand.
TCTCGTGAAAACGGTCTTTCCTACAGTCGCCTGATCCATGGCATGAAGCAGTCGGAGATTGCTATCGATCGCAAGATTCTTGCCCAACTGGCGGTCACCGACCCGACCGGGTTTACGGCCATCGTCGATAAGGCCAGGGCCCAGCTCCAGTAACCACCAACACCAGAGGAGATGGGGCAACCCATCTCCTTTTTTGCACTAACAGCGTTTGTCGGCCTGACCTGTGCCGGGTCAGGCCGAAGACTTTTCCGGGTGTCATAAATCATGCGAGAAAAACTCCTTGAGATAGAGAACCAGGCTGTTGTCGAGCTGACTGGAGTCGGCAGCGAAGTGGATTTGCAGCAGATCAAGGCGCGCTTCCTCGGCCGCAAGGGTGAAATCACCACGATCATGAAGGGGATGGGGCAGCTCACTGCCGAGGAACGACCGCTGGTCGGCGCTTTGGCCAACCAGGTCAAGGAACGCCTTGAGCTGCTGTTCGCCGATCGCCTTGAGGCCCTGCGTGCCGAACTTCAAGAGCGACAGCTCAAGAGCGAACGGATCGATTTCACTCTGCCGGGGCGTAGCCAGCGTAGTGGACACAAACATCCGATCACCTTGGTTACTGAGGAGATTGTCGCGATCTTTGCCGCCATGGGGTTCGGTGTCGCCGAAGGGCCTGAAGTGGAGAAGGATTTTTATAATTTCGAAGCCCTCAATATCCCCAAAGATCACCCGGCTCGCGACATGCAGGACACCTTCTACATTGATGATGACATTGTCCTGCGCACCCACACCTCACCGGTGCAGGTGCGGACCATGCTCGGTCAGCAGCCTCCCGTGCGGGTGATTGCCCCGGGAACTGTCTATCGGCGTGACTCAGACCTGACTCACAGCCCGATGTTTCATCAGGTCGAAGGATTTCTCGTCGATCGCCAGGTAACCTTCGGCGACCTCAAGGGGGTCTTGACCACCTTCATCAACGAGTTTTTTGGCAAAGAACTCGGGGTGCGATTCCGACCGTCGTTTTTCCCATTTACCGAACCGAGCGCCGAGGTCGACATTCAGTGCGTGATCTGCGGTGGCGGTGGCTGTCGGGTCTGCAAACAGTCTGGTTGGCTGGAGATCCTCGGCAGCGGCATGATCGACCCGGAGGTGTTCAAGTCGGTCGGCTACGATCCCGAGGTGTACAGTGGTTTTGCCTTCGGCATGGGGATCGAACGGATTGCCATGCTCAGGTATGGAGTCAACGACCTGCGGCTCTTTTACGAGAACGACCTGCGTTTCCTTAGGCAGTTCTGAACGAGTTTCGCCGAACAAACCAGTCTAGACAACAAGAGGGGCTCGTTAGCTGTGCTCCCAGGTAAAGGTTTCCGATATGAAAGTCACCAGAAACTGGCTTGCCGAATACGTCGATTTTGACCTGTCTGCTGAACAGCTTTCTCACCGGCTGACCATGGCCGGCCTTGAAGTGGACGCCATGGAGCAGTTAGGTGTCGGACTGGAAAGTGTGATCGTCGCTCGTCTGGCCGATGTTCAGCCCCATCCCGATGCTGACCGCCTGACCGTTTGTCAGGTCGAGACCGGCAACGAGTCTGTTCAGGTGGTCTGTGGTGCCTCCAATCACAAGACTGGTGATCTGGTCGCCTTGGCCCAACCGGGGACCGTTCTCCCCGGTGATTTCAAGATCAAGAAATCGAAGATCCGTGGCCAGGTCTCCAACGGTATGCTCTGTTCCCACTCTGAACTCGGCCTTGCCAAGGAGTCGGAAGGGATCATGATCCTTCCAGCAGGTCTTGAGATCGGGAAGCCGGCTTTTGATGCCCTCGGTCTGAGCGATATCCTGTTTGAGTTGGGGTTGACCCCAAATCGTCCCGACTGCCTGAGCGTGGTCGGTGTGGCCCGCGAGGTCGCCGCCATGGCTGATTCCGAACTGAAGTTGCCGGTGGTGACCATTGCTGAGGGAACTACTGAGGCGGCCACCCGGACCTCGGTGACCATCAAGGATGCAGATCTCTGCCCTCGTTACGCGGCCCGCCTGATTGAAAATGTCAACATCGGACCTTCTCCGGATTGGCTGGTCAGGCGCCTGGAATCGGTGGGGATGCGCTCGATCAACAACGTGGTCGATGTCACCAATTACGTGATGATGGAACTTGGCCACCCTTTGCATGCCTTCGATTTCGATCTGTTGCGCGAGCAACGAATTGTGGTACGACGCGCCGCTGATGGCGACCGTTTCACAACCCTTGACGGTCAGGAGCGCCTGCTGCAGGCAACGGACCTGGTGATCTGCGATGGAGTCGGACCGGTTGCTCTGGCTGGAGTCATGGGGGGGGAGAATTCCGAGGTACAGCCGACGACCCGCCATATTCTGCTGGAGAGTGCCTATTTCAACCCATCGACGATCCGCCGGACCAGCAAGCGCCTTGGTCTTCATACCGAATCGGCCCACCGCTTCGAGCGGGGCGCCGATGTTGACATGGTGCCGATTGCTCTCGATCGGGCAGCAACCCTGATCGCAGAGCTGGCGGGCGGGCTGCTGGCAAAGGGGGTGGTCGATACCTATCCAGTGGCCATCGAAAAACGACGGATTCCTCTGTCATTAAGCCGGACCTGCCAGATTCTCGGCCTTGAACTTTCAACCGCGCAGGTTACCACGACCCTTGAGAGTATCGGTCTCGGCTGTCGATCGGTCGACAATGACTGCTTTGAGGTGACTATTCCGAACTTTCGTCCCGATCTGGAGCGGGATATCGATCTGATTGAAGAGGTTGCCCGTCTGGTCGGCTATGAGAAGATCCCGGTCACCATGCCTTCGAGTGTCTTCAGCTGCCAGCGCCAACCAAGCCATCTGGCCCTGGCTGCCAGGCTTCGTGACCGAATGGTCAGCCTCGGTTTTGCCGAACTGGTCAACTACTCGTTTATCTCTCCGGCGCTTTACGACAAGCTCGGCCTTGATGATACCGATTTCCGGCGCCAGAATGTACAGCTGCTCAACCCACTTTCCGAAGAGCAGAGCGTCATGCGCAGTACTCTGCTGCCAAGCCTTTTGGAAACGGCCAGTCGTAATCTTGCCTATCGTAGTGAAAACCTGGCTCTGTTCGAACTGCGCCCGGTTTTTCAACCGATTCAGGGCAATGAGCTGCCCAGGGAGTCCTTGCGGTTGGCGGCACTGCTCTGTGGCCGGCGCGAACCGGAAGGCTGGGCCCAACAGAACAGCCCGGTCGATTTCTATGACGTCAAAGGGTGTGTCGAGTCCCTGCTTGCCGAGTTGTGCATCACATCGATTCGCTGGGAGAGCAACCATGGCGAAAACTTCTATCATCCTGGCAAGTCCTGTGCTGTATACAGCGGCGACTGCTGTCTGGGGTCCCTCGGCGAACTGCACCCTCAGGTTGCCAGGCGGTTTGATATCGCTAACAAGGCCCTGATCTGTGATCTCGATGTCGAGGCGATGCTGAGGGTCAGGGGGGGGGTGCCGAGGTTCCAGCCACTGTCACGCTTTCCGGATGTCCAGCGTGACAGCGCCTTTTTGGTTGACGAGGCTGTGAGTGCCCAGCAGATCTTTGCGATTCTCGATAAGGTCCGTTTGAAGGACTTGGAAGAGGTCGTGCTGTTTGATGTCTATCGCGGCGAAGGCGTCCCTGCGGGTAAAAAGAGTATGGCGATCCGAGCTCGCTACCGGGCCCTCGACCGAACCCTGACCGATGAGTTGATCCAAAACTTGCACGGAAAACTGCTTAAGGCTCTCGAGAGAGAACTGGCTATCGAAATCCGCTAAAAAAAGCTGTTGCCATGCTTGTTTTTGCTGTGTTATAAAAACCTGAAAATTCGGGTAGATACCAACAGGAGGTTGGGGAATATGACCAAGGCTGATCTCGTCGAGAACATTTATCTGAAAACCGGGTTCTCTAAAAAGGAATCGGCGGAGATTGTCGAGATGGTCTTCGATATCATGAAGGACACCTTGGAAAACGGCGAGAAAATCAAGATTGCCGGGTTTGGTAATTTTGTCGTCAAAGACAAGTCGACCCGCCGTGGACGCAATCCCCAGACCGGTGAGGAGATCGAAATCTCTTCACGGCGCATTCTCACTTTCAAGCCGAGCCAAGTTCTTAAATTCGCCATTAACAGCCAGGAGTAGCGACACCTCCTTCTTGGCGGCATGCAGAATGTGGACCGCGAAATTCCCGATAAACTCTACTTCAAGATTGGTGAAGTCGCTGAATTGACAGGGGTTAAACCCCATGTGTTGCGCTATTGGGAATCGGAATTTCGTGTTTTGAACCCGCCCAAAAGCCGCAGTAAACAACGCCTTTACCGCAAGCAGGATATCGAGAAGATCCTTCAGGTTAAGGACCTTCTTTATAAACAAGGTTTTACCATTGCCGGAGCGCGCAAGCAGATACGTAGCCTGTCGCGCCAGAAACCGGCTGACAACATGGTACAGCCGTCCCCTCGGGCTGACGCCGAAGCCAGCCCGCAACTGCCCTTGCAGTTTTCCCCACCCCTTAACAGACCATTGCTCAACGAGATCCGTCAGGATGTTGTCAACCTGAGAAAGAGTTTGGGGCCTTTGTCGTGAGGTTCGCCTCAGTTTTCGGCAGCGCATTTCCCAGGGCAACTTCGTGCTGATTCTGGTCACCAATGATGACGGCGTGCAGTCTCCGGGGATAACAGCCCTGGTCAGTCAATTGCGACAGCTCGGCCGGGTTGTGGTGGTTGCGCCCGATCGCGAGCGCAGCGCCGTCGGTCGTGCTCTGACCCTGCACCTGCCGTTGCGTGCCGAAGTGGTTGGCCCCGATTGCTGGGCGGTCAGCGGCACCCCGACCGACTGTGTCAACCTTGGTATCCAGGGGCTATTGGAGAGTCGGCCCGATCTGGTGGTCTCCGGGATCAACAAGGGGGCCAATATGGGGGATGACCTGACCTACTCCGGAACCGTGGCTGCCGCCATGGAAGCAACCTTGATGGGAGTTCCGTCCTTTGCCGTTTCCCTGTCATCGTCAACCTTTGCCGAGGCCGACTTTGCTCATGCCGCGCAAACGGCTGGCACGGTGGCTCGGTTGGTGATGCAGCACGGCTTGCTGGCAGATACCTTTCTCAATGTCAATGTCCCTGCCGGTAAGCCGCATGGCCTTCGTTTGACCCGTCAGGGGAAACGGACCTATCAGGAGGCTGTGGTTCACAGCCAGGATCCACGCGGGCGTTCCTACTTCTGGATCGGCGCTGGAGAACTTGGCTTTCAGGATCTTGAAGGGACCGATTTTCATGCTGTGGCCAGAGGCTATGTGTCGCTGACACCCCTGCACCTCGACCTTACCAACTACGCGGCTTTCGACCGGGTGCGTCAGTGGACTCCGGAGTTGGTGCAGACTGCCTCAGATGAGGAGCCACATTTGTGAACGATTTTACCATTGCTCGAAGGCGCATGGTCGATGAACAGGTTGCGGCCCGGGGAATTCGTGATCCCCGGGTGCTCAGCGCCATGCTCAAGGTCCCTCGTCACAAGTTCGTTCCCGAAGCCTTGGCCAGTCAGGCTTACACCGACTATCCCTTGCCGATTGGCGAAGGGCAGACCATTTCCCAGCCCTATATGGTTGGGCTGATGAGCGAGGCCCTGATGCTAGCAGGGGAAGAGACCGTACTCGAAGTCGGCACCGGATCCGGCTACCAGGCCGCGGTACTGGCCTTGATTGCCGACCGTGTTTTCTCCCTGGAGAGAATCCCCGAACTGGCCAGGCAAGCCCGAAGGGTTCTCGATGCCAATGGCTATTCCAAGGTAAATATCCGTCTCACCGATGGAACCTATGGCTGGCAGGAGATGGGTCCCTTCGATGGCATTCTGGTTACGGCCGGGGCCCCGCAGATTCCACAAAACTATCTTGACCAACTGGCGGTCGGTGGCCGGTTGGTGATTCCGGTCGGTGACCGGATCAGCCAGTCTTTGAAACGGGTCACTCGTACCACTAGCGACCAATTTCAGGAAGAAACGCTGGTCGGCTGTCGCTTTGTGCCGTTGATCGGCAATCACGGCTGGCAGGGCTGAGGGGGCGTTCATGCGACTGGTACGCAAACTCTATGACTGGGTCCTGTCGTGGGCAGAAACTCCCTATGGCGGGGCAGCCCTGTTTCTGCTGGCTGTGGCTGAATCGTCAGTCTTCCCGGTCCCTCCAGATGTTTTACTGATTGCCCTCTGTCTGTCACGCCCGACCCGGGCTTGGCGCTTCGCTCTGTTGGCCTCCACCGGTTCGGTCTGTGGGGGGATGATCGGTTACGCCATCGGCTGGGGGCTTTGGCATCTGGTCGACGACTATTTTTTTGCCTATGTTCCTGGCTTCAGCAAGGAACTGTTTGCCCGGGTGCAGGAACTGTTCAGCAGGCACAACTTCGGGGTTGTTTTTACTGCCGGTTTTACCCCGATTCCTTATAAAGTTATCACCATCGGCGCAGGCCTGTTCGAAATCAACTTTCTGGTGTTCACCCTGGCCTCGGTGGTCAGTCGCAGTTTGCGCTTCTACCTGGTTGCCTGGCTGCTTAAGCGGTACGGGCCAGGAGTCCGCTCGTTCATTGAACGCTATTTCAACTGGCTGAGTCTGCTTTTCGTCGCTCTGCTGATCGGCGGGTTTGTGCTGCTCAAGTATGTGGCCTGAGCCAGAGACTGCCTCCGTCTGTTGACGTCTACTGCGACGATTGTCTATGGTTGGGTCATGTCCGAGTCACCTAAAATATCCAAGCTGTCCGCAATTCATATTCCACTCTGTTTGCTGATTTCTGCTGCGATGTTGATGTTGACCGCGTGTACCGCCAACGGCATCTTTCATACGGTCAAGCCCGGTCAAACCCTCTATCAGATCGCCCAGACCTACCAGGTCGACGAACAGCAGCTGGCCAAGGTCAACCGGATTGATGACCCGCGTAAACTCAGAGCCGGTCAGCGGCTTTATCTCCCTGGAGTCAGCCAAGCTATGAAGGTGCCGGCTACAGTGACGGCCAAGGGACCGGAGGCAACTTCCGTCCAATCTTCAACAACGGCTTCTCACACAACTTCGTCCAAGCAATTATCCGAGAAGAACAAACCTACGGTGAGCAGTCGTTCGCAGACCAATTCGCCAACAAAGACCGTCAATCGCCAGCAGTCGACCAAACCAAAACCGGCTTCGGTCAAGGGCCTGTTTGACTGGCCTCTCAAAGGGGCGGTTTTGAACAGTTTCGGGTCTAGTGGTGATGCTGCTCACAAGGGTATAGAGATTAGCGCTCGGCAAGGAACTGCGGTTCAGGCTGCGGCACCTGGCAAGGTGATTTACAGCGGCAACGCGATTCGTGGCTACGGCAACCTTATTATCATCGAACACAGCGACAACTATTTTTCGGTCTATGGTTACAACCAGAAGAATCTAGTGGCCCAGAACGACTTTGTCGGCAAGGGGGATCGAATCGCTTTGTCCGGGGCTCCACCAAACGGGAGAAGTGCGCGACTTCACTTTGAAATTCGCCGCGGCAAAGAGGCGGTCGATCCGAGTTTGTACTTGCCTTAAAGAGGGCTGCCAGCTACACTCGCCGGTGATTACTTGCAGGGGAGGTGATGGTTATGCGCGATGCGACGCATGATGAGGAAAAAGTCGAAA
>PKTY01000008.1 GCA_002869725.1 Desulfuromonas sp.
AGATCAGACGCATCCGTATACAGAAAACTCCCGAGGCCGATGAGAACGTTATTCTCACCGTTAAGTCGAATTGAACCAGAATCCCCCCCCCCTTCACTATAAGAGATCGCAAAATGACCGTTGACCACCTCTATGGATGCTGAATCAACCACGATACTGCCAGCCTGTTCCATACCTGAGGACGTCGTTGCCAGAAACCCTCCATCGAGACTCACAGTCTCGGCGGCCACCAGGATATCGCCGCCGGGGACATCGCCTACAGTGCTTGTCATGACTCCTGCATGCTCGCCAAACAACCGCCCTGCAGAAATAAAGATGCGACCTCCGCCATCGGCAAAAAGTTGAGCCGACTGTTGCACCTCGGAACCACTCAGAATGAGGTCTCCTCTGGAGGACAAAGTCTGTTCAGCCAGTCCGGGATTGACCCCAACTTCACCGCCGCCACCAGCCACCAGGTTGATATCACCCGCTGCAGTCCTCAGTATCTGCTGGTCGACACTATCGCTAAGCTGCAAGCTGCCGGCAACCAGATTGATGTTTCCCGGTTGTTCCAGATTCAGTAGGGAATCCTGGATTGAGATTGTGGCTGGTTCGGTCGTTAGGAAGCCGAACGCAGTGGGCGGATCGGAAGTCAGCAGGCTGTTTGTCGGGCTTGCTGTGTCGAAACGCCCGTTGTCACCGAGAGCCAGGTAATCGGCGGTGGATGCGTAAAAAGAACCCTGCAGATCAAGAACAGCCTGCTCCCCGAAAAGGATTCCGGCCGGATTCAGCAGGTAGAGATCAGCCCCTGGAATCAGCGAGCGGAGTTGACCGTTAATGGTCGATGCTCCGCCGGTCACCCGGGAGATGATGTTTGTCACCGAGTCTGGCCCGGAAAAAGTCGCAGACTCACTGCTGTTCAGGTCGAAGCGAGCAAAACTGTGAAACAGATTGGCCCCGGCTGACGTTACCAGGGTATCGGAAATCTGGTAGTCGGGACCCGGCAAGCTGACCCCAGGGCCAACCGTTCCATCGGTGACGACAGACGCCTGGACAGGCAGACAGGTCAAAAACGTCATAGCAGCAACGATCGTGATCGTGTGTCTCAAATTCATAACGACCTCCTCACGGCGTCTCCCAAACGAGGGCGAAATGAACCCCATCATCTTGTAGGTCCTCATCATCGAAGTCGAAATCGTCGAAGGCATAGCCATAAAAGAGTTCCAGGCTCAGATTCACCAGAGGTTTCCAGCGCAGCCCCGTCCCAAGGCTCTGGACAAACTTGCCGTCTGCCGCCTGCTCTCCGCGATCCTTGGCATAGCCACAGTCGTAAAAGGGGATTAAGGTCAGACCTCTCCCCTCAAGAGAGCCGAACAAGGGGAGTCTCGCCTCCAGAGATGCACTGACTCCGCGGTCGCGGACCATCGCATCTTTGCGGTAACCCCTGACGCTACTGACCCCTCCGACGGAAAACTTCTCCATCGGCAACAGCTCATCATCACTGAGCTGCCCATCGATCCTCAGCACCGCCTGTGCCATACCAACCTGTTCGACCCAGCGCAGCTGCCCCAGCCAAGTCAGGAACTCGCCGTCGGGCTGATTGTCATGAATCGTCGCATCGAACAGATCAACGCCAACGTTGAAACTTGAGGCAATTGCCAGGACCCTCGCCATAGAACGGTAGACAAACTCCTGGGAAAACCGCACAACACTCACCCGGGCTTCCCCGTCGTCGACTCCGGACGAGAAGGAAAAGTTCTCCCCGAGCAGACTCGTCTGGTCCTGGCGCTGCTCACCTGCAAGGCCGAGACTCAACTGACTGGCCAGCGACCGGTAAATTGGATGGGTTATCTTGACTCCGAAGGTTTTCGAGTCACTTTCAATATCGAGATCAGCAAAGTCATCCGTTATGACCTGGCTCTCACTCTTGTACCCGTAAAGTTCAAGGAGAGTCTCTGCACGAGTAAGTGGCAAGGCAAACCTCAACGAGTAATCGCTGTCCCCTTCGCTCACCCCCAACGAGCCCTGCAGGCGATCCCCTCTACCGAACAGGTTGGCATAGCTGGCCTGCAGTCCGCCGCGGTAGGAGCCGGTGCTTGGAGATGCGTCGTTGGCCAAACTGACCCTTGCCCAGAAGGGAGATTTTTCCTCGATCCTGGCGTACAGCACACTTTCCCCGGGGGCAGTACCCGCCTTGAGCTCGGCGTTAATCCTCCGTACCGACCGGTCGAACTGCAACTGCTGCAGGTTTTGCTGAAGCGTATTGACATTCAGCGCACCATCACCCCCCCGCCGTAGCCTGCTTTCCAGCCAGGACGTTGAAAAATGCTCGTTCCCTTCTATTTCGACCTGCCGTAACTCTCCAGCTACAACCCGTAATATGAGCACCCCATCCTTGACTTCCTGATCAGGAAGAATCACCCCGGAACTGACATACCCTTTGTCGATCAGGCGCAGAGTCAGCTCGTGCCGCATCTGCTCAAGATCCTCGAAGCTGACCTGTCGTCCGACAAACCGGCCGACAACAGCGTCAATTTCATGGCTGTCGAGAAGAGGTGCTCCCTCGATACGCACCGAGTCCAGCAGGAGGCTTTCAACCTGAAAAAAAGCATTTGCATTGCAAACCAGGGTCAACTGGATTGCAACCAGCAACTGTACTGCCCACACAATAGATCTCATCTTCTTTTGACCTTTTTAAAGTGCAAGACAAGCTCACTATTTACATCATCAAAGCCCATAAATCCCTCCAGGGCGTAATCCATCGCCTCATTGCTCAAGACGGGCTGAAAAGTCGACATCAGGGTAATCACGACCGAGGCTCGCCTGCTCCTGGTCGGCAAGATCGTTGAGATGATTCTGGCGCAGGAAAAACAGGTCGGACAGTCGAACGGCAAGATCGCGCTGACCTGTCGAGGCTTGTTTTAACCTGCGGTTCACTTCGCCAGTCTGAATTTCGTCCAGGGTCGTGAAGGACGCTGCCGCGAGATTGTCACCCTCGGGAGTTTCAATCAACCAGACGTAGCGCTCTCCATAGTGCAGCAGTCCCTCAGGGACCTTCGTCTCAGGAAACTGCGTCTCATGCTCCAGTAGAAGACCGGCATCGGCAAACAGGCTAAAGTGCAGGGGACCCTTATCACAACCGTTGTACCACTTGAGGGTCGGGGTCAGGGTATTGACCGCCGTATTGTGACCGGCCAAAATCTCCAGGCAGGGATTATCAGCGTCACCACGCATGACCACACCGGCCATCAGGTTCGATTTCGTCTTCGGCAGAGCATACCCTTTGCGTTTGTCAAAGGTCCCCTTGATCGCCTTGAGCGCCGTTTCTCCAACGTTAATGATTGCCGGGCCCCCGATTTCGAAGGCATCGTTGCTGGCCATGGAGACCAGTACCACCCGACCATCGCCACCAGCCTCCAGAGAGTCCCCTGCGGCAACCTCCTTGAGCAGATGCTTCTTCATGGTGAGATTGACGACCTTGGTATTGTGGGTCAGTTTGACCTCCCCGGCGACATCGAAGATCAGCCAGGCAGCATCCGCTGTCGCAACCAATAGGCACAATAAAAATAACAGCGTCAGACAATGGGTGATCGGTTTTACCATCTTCATTCTCCTGCCTTGTTTATCTGGCTATCGTCGAAGCGTGGTGCATAGACCTGTATCGGTTCGGAAAACCCCTTGACCTCGACCGTGTCAAGCTTCTCAAAAAGAACATCTTGCGAAACATTTTGGTAGACACTCTCGGTCACCAGAATCGACTCCTTGAGCTCCTTGGTGACCGATTCGATACGAAAAGCCAGGTTCACCGTCGGGCCGATGACCGTAAAATCCATCTTCCGCTGCGAACCAATATTGCCAAGGATAACAGGGCCGTGGTGCAGGCCGATACCGGTGGCGATCTGACGATCACCTATGTATTCAGCGAGCTCACCTTGTCGGTTAATGCGCCTGACAACCTGTTCAATACCGAGAGAACTGTGTAAGGCATGAACCGGCCCCTCCTCTCCCGGAAAAAAAGCAAGCATGCCGTCGCCTATAAACTTGTTAACAAAGCCCCGATTCTTCTGAACGACTTCCGTCAGGCAACTGAACAAAACGTTAAGAACCTGCACCACTTTATCTGGCGGAAAGGCATTGGAGAGGCTGGTAAAGTTACGTATATCGAGGGACATCACCGTAACCTGCCGTTCCTCTCCTTGCATCAAGGCCTTGGCATCGCTGATAATCAGTTGGTCGATAACCGATTTATCGACGTAGTAGCTGAATGTCTCGAACAGTCTCTTGCGATCTTTTTCTTCGACCAGATAACGATAGGGATAGGTGACCGCCGCGCTGAAACCCAGGGCGAATAGATGGGGGAATGCCGGCAGCACAAGCCCCCTGGAGAACATATAGAGGTTAATCAGGCCGTAAAAAAATGTCAGAAGCAGTAAGTTGAAAAACGCCGTAAGCGGCCTCTGGCGCTGTGCAAACCAGTAACCAACAAGGCAGAGCAGAAAAAGAGTCAAGAGAGCAATACGCTGTGGCACATGGCGCAAAGCTGTTTTGGTTAAAAGGGTTTCCAACCCCGCCGCATGAAAATAGATTCCATTGAAAAGTCCCAGCGGAGTGTGGACCAGGTCCTCATTGCCATTAATCAGGCCGATCAAAACCACCTTCCCGGCGATTGCGCTATCATCGACGCCTTGGTGGAGAAAAGACTTGAAATCGTAGTGGGGAATCCTGTCAAGAAAATCCGGGTTGAACAGGAAAGGCTGTTCCGAACCACACATACCGGTCGCCGCACAGACCGCCGCCACCAACCGCATGGTCCCGTCTTCGTCGACAGGGGTCACGCGGCGCAACACCCCGTCCGAGTCATAATCGATCATCAGGGAAGCAGGAAGGACGTTCGCCATGTGTGCCATCATTCCATAGTAAAAGGGGACGATATCTCCATTGAAGCCTTGAACAATCGGGGTAAAGAACGAGCTGCGCATCAGGGCGGCAATCAGGCTGCGGTCAAGGTCGCTGCCGATATTATCGAGCATTCCGTCTTCGCCATCGCCATCACTGAACTCCGCCGCCACATTGTCAAGCTTTTCGCTTAGAGAGTGGTAGGGGATCAGATCGATACCGATAGCCGCCGCACCCTGTCCCGCAGCTGTCGTGATCACCTCGGCGATTTCGGGGTACCAGAAGATCAAGGGTTTATCCCGCAGTGACGCCACCCCGTCGATCCCGATAATCACCACATTCTGCGCAGCGGCACTGTCCCCAGGAAACAGAGACTTGCTCAGGCGAGCACGCAGGTCATAGAATCTCCACTCAATACCACTGAATGCTGTCGCAACCAGCCAAAGAAAAAACATAGCCAGCACGACGAGAAAAAGGCCCTTAACCTCAGATTTTTTCGTTGTCCCCATTTGCAGAAGAACGTCACTTTCGTCAGCAACTTGCCGACAAAAAGCCCTTGAGTGATTTCATCTTAACAGAAAACCCTGCAAATTCGTCAACCAGCGTTCTATTCTGTCCGCATGTAACGGCATGAAAAAGCCACCGGATTCGAAGCCCGGTGGCTATGCAACCGATAAATCATCTCTGCAGCACCGAAATCACCGGTCACCGGTCAACTTGCTGATCCGGGCACTGATAATCCTGGCATGGCGCTCCTCTTCCTGAGCCAGCCAAGTGAAGGCGTTCCGACCTTCATCTGACGTGGCAATTGCAGAAGCCTTGTTAAAATAGGCGGCAAACTTCTCCTCGGCCTCCAGGGCGAGTTCGAGCAGTTTCAGGTTGGCATCGGCCCCGCCTAGAACCAGTTCCAACCGCTCTGCGCTCGGGAAGATTTCACTGTCACGAAAGCGGTTCAGGTAGGGGAGGAATTCGTCGTCACCCCACGCCTCGTCGTCGGCGAATGTTTCGGCCAACCGCTTCAAACGATCTAGATGCTCGACTTCGTCCTGAGCCAACCAGCTGAACAGTTCGGACACGACACCATCGTTGCGTTGTGCCATGGTGCTGTAGAACAGGTGCCCGTTTTTTTCGACCTGCATAGCGGCCATGATCACTTCATAGCCACTGTAGTGCTCGAATGAACTCATCAGATTTGCTCCTCTCAACAGATATCTGGGATGCTCTAACCAATTGTAATTCGACTGTCAATGACCAAGCAGATTACGCAAGGAATCCTTGAGTAGCTGCTCCGCCGCGGAAGGCTCACGAGGCTTCTGGTCACCCTCTGCAGTGGTCTTTTTTTGCTTGTCCAACAATTTGTCGATCTGTTTCTCAAGTTCCTGGCCGATGACCCGAACAGATCTGGACTGTACCCCCTCGGGGTCTAGACCGAAACGAGGGCTGGCCAGGTCTCCGGACACAAGCAGAGGAAGCTGAGTCCAACCATTCTCGTCGGTCAGATAACGTGTGACTTTCATCTTTCGATCAACTTCAGCGGCCACCTCCGGACTGAGGCGGGTGTCGAGAGCCAGATTCAGACTGCCATCGAGGCCAATGCTCCCTTTAGGGTAAAACTTGAATCGGCTGCCGAGCAGTCGACTGTCGATCTTGAGTCGGCCATTGTCAAGAGCAAGGCTCCCTTTGAAATCTTTGAATGATATCCCATTCAACTCCGGCAACTGCAGAAAAGCACCAAAACCCTTTACCAGTGCCGGGCTGACCAGGCGGCCATCAACGAACTGCAGGGCCCCATAACCGGCCAGATTCTTTTTGATGATGGACCAGGAGCTCCCCTTCCCTTTAAGGGAAAGTTCAGCATTCATGGAACCCAAAAGGGGACCGGAAGCCTCTGGGAAAAAAGCCGCCAACAGAGAACCGACTGTCACTGATTCGAAGCTGACGCTGGTATCGTAAGCCAGTCCCTTAGTTGCCAGATCGACACTGGAGTTCGAGGAAAAAGTTCCATCGGCAACCTGTCCACCCATGCGGGAAATGGTCAGCAGGTTGTTCTTCAGTGCGTATTCAGCAGAAAAGTCGCGGACCATCACTCCCTTCCATTGGGTTTCGCCAATACGCAGACGGCCGCTGGCCTGCAACGGCAGGTCAAATGGACCGATCCCGTCGGACTCTGCAGATTGGCGCTCAGTAGAACTCTCATTGGCAACATCAGCGCTTTCGATGGCACCGGCAGAACCGTGAACAAGCGGATCGAGCAGGAAGCGCTCTGAATCGAGATCGGCACGAACCGACAGCGGAGGATCAAACAGGCTGCTGACCTCCAGAGTGATGCGGGCCGCATTGTCGCCCATACGCAGGTGCAGGTCGCGGGAGATCAGGCGATCGCGATCAAGGTCGAGCCGGCCGGTCAGGGATGGCCTAAAACCGGCGGCCGTCCCCTGCACATTGTCAAGCATCAGACTGGCAGTCTTGAGGAGGCTGACAGGTTGCGCCAGCTCTCCGGAGATAAGGGCCGTAGCTGAAAGGGTGCCGGCCGGATCGAAATCGACCAACCCTTTGACCAGAGAGTGAGGAAGTTCCGCTACCGCCTGACGCAACTCGAAAGCGGGAATCGTCAACTGCAAGTCGGCAATAGTCTGGGCGGTCAGAGCACTTATCTGGCCAGCGAGCCGTGCGACCAGCCCATTATAATTAAAAGTGGCGGCGCGTAACTCTAGATGGTCCTGGCTGAAATCGAGGCCAAAGTCATAATCCAGGCTGACAACGGCTCCGTCAACAGGAGCCTCTGGAAAAGCCTCCAGAATCAGACCGAGTCCGCTCCCGTTGAACCTCCCCTTTGCGCTCAACAGTTCAGGGCTTACATCTATTTCACTTTCCCAATCGAGCTGCAGGCTGGTCAGCTTGCCAGGGATCCGTTCGGCAAAATACGGCTTGAAGGCCATGACATCGAGATCCTGCAGCAGCACCCTGAAGGTCCCGCCAGGCTGCAACAGGCTGACCTTGCCATCGAGTGCCAGACTGGCTCCATTGACCGCACAGGAGAGACTGATCGGGATACTGCCACTTAGAGTGATGCCGTCGGCAGCTCCATGCAGATTGCTAATCTCGTAACGGTAAGGTGCCAGATCGTTGATTCGATGGTCGAGAAACAGCAGGTGCCCTTCCTCCAGTCTCACCTGGGAAACCAGCAACTGGAAAGCGGACCCTCCTTCTCTTCTCTCATGGGCAGTCGACGACCTGGGTGGTTGCCTATCTTTCGTCTGCTCCAAAAGATCGCTGAAATTAAAACCGCCATCGGCCAGCCTCACGATGCGGATCTGCGGCCGTTCCAGGCGCACCTCATCAACCACGACCTTCAGCGTCAGCAGCGGCAGCAGCTGGTATCTGAGACGAACCAAGTCCGAACCGACGAACAGAGTCTTGCCATCCGGCTCATAGACGTTCAGGTCGTGCAGCTCGATCCCGGAAAACAGGCTGACCTCAATCTCGCCGAGTTCAACCTTGCGCTGTAGAGACTGTTCAGCCAACGGGACGACAACCTGTTTGATCCTCTCCGGAGTGATCAGTAGCTTGACCAGCAGCGGCAGCAGAACTGCCGCAAACACCAGAGCCATCAACAGCCCGACAATAATTTTCTTGAGCTTGCTCATTCGCTTAGATTCCACCGATCGTCAAGACCACAGACCTCCAGTACCGCACACCACTGTGCCTCTGTCACCGGCTGGACCGAAAGACGATTCCCCTTACGCAGCACCCCCATACCGCTCAGAACCGGATGCTGACGCAGATCGTCACGGGTCAACGGACTGGGCAGATGACAGATATACTGGACATCGACCATGAACCAGGTCGGATGATCATGCCGCGATTTGGGATCGAAATGCTTTTCACGCGGATCGAAGGCCGTATGATCGGCATAGCCACCACGAACAACCCGAGCCACACCCACGATCGCCGGCTGCGGACAGTTACTGTGGTAAAAAAGCACCCCATCACCCGGCTTGAGCCGATCCCGCAGCAGATTGCGGGCTTGATAGTTACGAACCCCGTCCCAGTGCTCGGTCCCGTCAGGACGAGTTTGCAGGTCGTCGATGGAGAAACAGGACGGTTCCGATTTCATCAACCAATAATTAACGGGACAATTCAGATCATTTTTCATTTTTTGACCGATGTCAAATACCTTGAGGAGACTTTTCGCTAAGTTTAGCCCAACCAGACTGCACTAACGGCTTCATTATAACAAAATAAACCTGCTGCCACGGATGATAATTGGTTGAAGCTTGTTAAAATACTACGACTTCAATCGCGACGGCATCCAACCGAATCATGTCCACTTACCCAAAGGAGAAAATCGCCATGTCCATGTTCTGTTACCAATGTGAGCAAGCCGCCAAGGGAACCGGATGCACCGCAATCGGCGTCTGCGGCAAGCAGCCCGACGTCGCAGCGTTGCAAGACCTGCTGGTCTATACCCTCAAGGGAGTCGCCTTCTGGGCGGACAAGGCACGTGCCAACGGCGCCAAGGATCAGGAAATCGATCGGTTCATGATCGATGGCCTGTTTACGACGGTGACCAATGTCGACTTTGATCCAGAAGCCGTCTCTAAATTTGTTGCCGAGGGCGTGCGCCTGCGCGACAAGGCCAAGCAACTGGCCGGCAGCTATGATGGTGCTGTTCCTGCTGCGGCACAGGACTGGACCCTGCCCGCATCGATTGATGAGCAGGTTAAGCTCGGCACACTGCACGGCGTCAAGGACTACACCGTCGATGCCGACATCCATTCGGTTCGCGAGATCACCATGTACGGCCTCAAAGGCTATGCAGCCTACGCCGACCATGCCCGCATCCTCGGTAAAGAGTCTGATGAGATTTATGCTTTTACCCATAAAGCCCTTGCGGCCCAGCTTGACGACAGTCTCGACCTGATGGCAAACGTCGGCCTGGCCATGGAAGCCGGTAAAATCAACTACGTCACCATGGAACTGCTCAACCAGGCTCATGTTGAGGCCTATGGACACCCGGTTCCGACTCCTGTCCAGCTTGGCACCAAGGCGGGTAAGGCGATCCTGGTCTCCGGTCACGACCTGAAATTCCTCGAAGAGCTGCTCAAGCAGACCGAAGGTTCCGGTATCAACGTCTACACCCACGGTGAGATGCTGCCCGCACACGGTTACCCTGGCTTGAAAAAATACGCGCACCTGGCTGGCAACTTCGGTGGGGCCTGGCAGGACCAGCACAAGGAATTCGCTGACTTCCCGGGCGCGATTATCTTCAACACCAACTGCATCCAGAAGCCGGCCGACAGCTACAAGGATCGCCTCTTTACCTGGGGGCTGGTGCAGTGGCCGGGTGTCAAGCATGTCGACGGTTGGGATTTCAGTGAGGTGATCAAGACCGCACAGGCCTGTGACGGGTTCGAGGACAACCCGGGCCAGCAGATTCTGACCGGGTTCGGCCACAACGCCATCCTCGGCGTTGCCGACAAGGTGATCGAGGGCGTCAAGGCCGGTGCCATCAAGCACTTCTTCCTGGTTGGCGGCTGCGACGGTGCCAAGTCGGGGCGCAACTACTACACCGAGTTCGCCGAGAAAGCCCCCAAGGACACGGTCATCCTGACCCTGGCCTGCGGTAAGTTCCGCTTCAACAAAATGGATCTCGGTGATATCGGCGGCATCCCCCGCCTGCTCGATGTCGGTCAGTGCAACGATGCCTACAGCGCCATTCAGGTAGCTCTGGCTCTTGCCGATGCTTTTGAGTGCGGTGTCAACGACCTGCCACTCTCTCTGGTACTCTCCTGGTACGAGCAGAAAGCCGTTGCCATCCTGCTGACGCTTTTGCATCTCGGCATCAAGAACATCAAACTGGGGCCGACACTGCCTG
>PKTY01000071.1 GCA_002869725.1 Desulfuromonas sp.
CCGATAGCGATGGCCACAGCCCGGTGCCGATCGGACGCCCGATTGCCAATGTAGCCACCTATCTCCTTGATCGTCAGCTGATGCCGGTGCCGGACGGAGTGCCCGGGCAGCTCTGCCTGGGAGGAATCGCCCTGGCCGACGGCTACCTCAATCGCCCGGAACAGACAGCAAAAGCGTTCATTGACCACCCGTTGGCGGCAAGTGGGCGTCTCTACCTGACCGGTGATCTGGCCAGGCGACTATCCGATGGCAGCCTGCAGTTTCTTGGCCGATTAGACGATCAGGTCAAGATCCGCGGTTTCAGAGTGGAACTGGAAGAAGTGCGCCAGACGTTGGCCAGCCACCCCGCAGTGCGCGACCTGGCGGTCGCACCGCTTGGCGACAACGGCATCTGGAGCGGGCTGCTGGCCTGCTACGTCTCCGATGTCACAGCCCTGCAGCCGACCGAGCTACGCGGCTGGCTGAGCAGCCGCCTGCCCCACTATATGGTCCCCGACCGCTTGCTGGCGGTGACCGAAATCCCTCTCAACCGCCATGGCAAAGTTGACCTCGCAGCACTCCCCCTTGACCAAGCGGAGCAGGGGGAGGCCCCCAATAGCCAGACCGAACAACAGGTCGCCGCGCTGTTCAATGAAATTCTTCAGATTACCGAGCCGACACGCACCACCAACTTCTTTGACGTGGGCGGACAAAGCCTGCGGGCCATGCAGCTAACCGGCAGGCTTTACCAGCGGTTTGGTGTCCAACTCCCCCTCAATGGGGTTTACAACAACCCGACGGTTGCCGGCCTGGCGGAGATCATCGATCAGCAGACTGCATCTGAGTACAGTCCGATCCCATGCCAACCTCAGAGGGACTGCTTTCCCTTGTCCCACGCCCAGCAACGCCTCTGGGCTATCGAGCAGATCCAGCCCGGAACCAGCCCCTACACGATTTTTGGCGTCAGCAGGCTGCACGGCCGCCTCGATTCGATAGCCATGCAAAGGGCGCTGACCACCCTTGAGGAGCGGCACGCCTCGTTGCGAACCAGCTTCGTGGTTGCAGACGGCAAACCGCAGCAGCGAGTTCACCCTCCGGGTCGTTTGACCCTTGAAGTTGACGATCTAGGCGGCACGTCTGACCCGCTGTCGTCGGCTCTGGCCCTGGCCGCAAACGAAGCGAGGCGAGGCTTCGATCTTGAGCGGGATCCGCTATGGCGCGCCAGGCTGGTGCGCTTGGGTGACACGGAGACGCTACTGATCGTGCACCTTCATCATATCGTCTGTGACGGCTGGTCCCTGGCGATCCTCGAACGGGAACTGGGGCTCTGCTACCAGGCGTTGCTACGCGGCGCAACAGCCGACCTCCCTCCTCTGCCGATTCAATATACCGATTTTACGGTCTGGCAAAACCGCATGATCAGTGGAGGGGACCTGGAGGAAAGCCGCCAGTGGTGGCTGACTCACCTGGCCGGCCCGCTGCCGAAACTCGAACTTCCAACCGACTTCAGTCGGCCACCGGTTCAAAGCTATGCAGGAGAAACCCTCACATTCAACCTCCCCGAGCGGTTGAAGGAGGGCCTTGCAAACCTGGCCACCGAACTGAACGTCACCCTGTTCGACCTGCTGATGGCTCTGGTTAAAACCCTGCTCTATCGCTACACCTCCGCTGAGGACATTATTGTTGGCACACCGAGCGCCGGCCGTGTCCATCCCGACCTCGAGCATCAGGTCGGTTTCTATGTCAACACCCTCGCTCTGCGTGACAGAATCGACCCAGAAGGTTCATTTATCGAGTTGGTCAGGACAGTACACCTGACCAATACTGCGGGGTTGGAACACCAGTCCTACCCGTTTGACACGCTGGTCGATGAACTGGAACTCCCCCGCGACACCTCCCGTAACCCGCTGTTCGACGTGGTTATCGCCCTGCAGAATGTTACCGAGGCCGCTGTCGACCTCGGTCCGGTACACAGTGAAACGGTAGAGATGTCACGTCCAGTCAGCCACTTCGACCTGACATTCTTTTTCAGCGCCGATGCCGGCGAACTTCAGGTTGAATACTGCACCGACCTTTTTCAGCCCACCACAGTAAGACGCATGGTCTTGCATTTCGAGACTCTGGCAAGCTCTGCACTTGAGCAGCCGGACACAGCTCTTTATGCTTTGGACATCATCAGCACCGAGGAGCGGGCAGCGTTCGCCAGGCTGAATGCAACAGAACAGCCTTTGCCGACAGCCAGCCTTTACGACCTGTTCGTCGAACAGGTCGCCCGTACCCCACAGGCCCCGGCCCTGGTCTACAAAGAGGAGAGCTACAGCTACCGGTGGCTGCAACAGGCCGCCGACAACTTGGCGGGCGGGCTGCACGCCGAATATGGGACTCTCCATGGACGATCCATCGCTCTTCTTTGCCATCCGTCACCGGCCATGCTGACCGCCATATTCGCCGCGCTAAAACTCGGTGCCATTTATGTACCTATCGACCCCCAGAGCCCCGCAGAGAGAATCGACTTCCTCATTGCAGACAGTGGGGCCTCGCTGCTACTCGGCAACCGGGAGATCCTCGATTCGACCAGAACCCTCCTCACCGGTAAAGATCTGACGGTGGTCGCCCTGGAAGACTGCACCGAAACCCGAACCAGTGCTTTTCAATCGCCGCAATGTCCGGCAACACCGAAAGATCTCACCTACCTAATGTACACCTCGGGATCGACCGGACAACCCAAGGGTGTAGCAATAGAACAGCGCAGCATCATCAGGCTTGTCAAACAGACCAACTACTGCCAGGCGCTCCCCTCAGACCGCTTCCTGCAGCTGTCCAACTACTCCTTCGATGGCTCGACCTTCGATATTTATATGAGCCTGCTCAACGGGGCCGCACTCTATATTCCGCAGAAGCAGGATCTGCTCTCACCAGTTGACCTCGGTCGGTTCATTCGCAGACATGCCATAACCAAGACATTTATCACCACGGCACTGTTCAATCAGCTGGTGGAACAGGACCCCGAGTCACTGAGGTCTTTTGAGAAGATCTATTTCGGCGGCCAGGAAGCCTCCCTGCGCTCAGTCAGGCGGGCAGCGGAGATTGTCGGCTACGACGGGAAGCTGGTGAACGCTTATGGACCGACAGAAACCACGACTTTCGCCACTTATCAGCCAGTGACCGAAGCCCACCTGCCAGCAGGGCGGCTCCCCATCGGCAGACCCATCAGCAACACCAGCGTCGTGGTCGTCGACAAACACGGCCAGCCTCTACCGCCGGGGATTCAGGGTGAACTCTATATCGGTGGGCAAGGTCTGGCCCGTGGCTACCACAACAACGATCAGTTGACCCAGGAGAAGTTTGTCATCCCGGACTGGGGGGCGGGCGAGAGGTATTATGCCACAGGCGATCTGGTTCGGTTCAATGAAGAACTGGAGCTTGAGTTTATCGGCCGCATCGACACCCAGGTCAAGCTGCATGGCTACCGGATCGAGCTGCAGGAGGTGCAGAACAGTCTGCTGCGCCTGCCGGAAGTCGCCGAGTGCCAAGTGGTAGTCATGCGCGACCCCGAGTCCAACGCCGTGCAGAACCTGGCTGCCTACTTCACCTGCAAATCGGGACAAACCGCCCCGGCAATCGGCGAGCTGCGCACCAAACTCGGGAGATGGCTGCCAAGCTACATGGTCCCACACTTTTTCATTTGCCTCGACGCCTTTCCCCTCAACAAAAATGGTAAAATCGACCTGGGGTCCTTACCGCAACCGGCCGAGGCCCGAGAGACTGCTCAGCCGGCTGTCGATAATAACCCGGCAGACCCCCTTGAGATCCAACTGGCGACAGTTCTTGCCGAAGTGATCGGCATCGGCCAGCTCGGTATCGAGGAGAATTTCTTCGCCGCCGGCGGGGACTCGATCAAGGCGATTATTGCCGTCAGCCGCATCCGTGCCGTTGGCCTCGAAGCCAAGGTGATCGACCTGTTCGAAAAGCCGACTGTTCGGGAGTTGGCCAGGGTGGTCAGGCCTCAGCAGCAAAAGGTCAAGCGGTCCCGGCCGACCGGTGTGGTGCCGATGAATCCTGCCGAGGTGTGGTTCTTTGCCACCCAACCGAGCCACCCGGCTCATTTCAACCAGAGCGTTCTCCTCGCGGCCACTGCCCCCCTCGACCAGTATGCTCTGCTCAAAGCCCTGCAGGCCCTGGTCGACCACCACGACAGTTTGCGTGCCCGCTATCGGCAGCAGCCTGAAGACCTGATGGAGAAGCGTATCCTAGCCAACGATCAAGCGACCCTGCAGATTGTTGAGCTTGATGACGGTCATGTTGAAAAGCAGCTCTGGGCTCAGGTCGAGAAGCTTTACTCAGGGCTTGCCCTTTACGATCAACCCCTCTTCAACTTTGTCCTGTTCCGTTCGGCAGAGGGTGATCGCCTGTTTATGACCTTGCATCATCTGCTGGTCGATGGCGTCTCCTGGCGTATTTTGATCGAAGACCTTGAATTGGCCTATCAGTCGGCCCTTTCTGGCAAAACGATCCGGCTGCCGATGGCAACGGCCTCCGTCGCCGAATGGAGCCTGGCGCTCCACGACCTTGCCACCGGTGGCACCCTGAAAACTGACCAAAACTTCTGGGTCAAAGAACAAGAGGCTGTTGCCCAGTTGAAAATGGTACAGCCTGGGTCGTTTGCCGACAAGAAGACCTTGTCGCTCGAATTTGACTGCGACTTCACCAGACAGTTGTGCCAGAAGGCCAATCAGGCCTACGGCACCCGCACCGACGAACTGCTGATTGCGGCTTTCTGCAAGGCCCTAACCCGCGAAGAGCAGCGCGGCCGGGTCGGATTGACCCTTGAGGGACACGGGCGTGAGCCTCTGGTTGACTGTGATGTGTCGCGAACGGTCGGGTGGCTGACCTCCCTTTGGCCGCAACGGATCGAAATCACCTGCCACGACCCGGGGGACCTGGTGAAAGAGGTCAAGGCTCAGCTGCGGGCCGTTCCTTCAGGCGGGCTCAGCTACGGATTGCTCAACTGCCTCAGTCTCGAAAACCTTTCCCCCCCTGCGAGCCGTATCGGTTTCAATTACCTCGGTGAGTTCGGCTCAGCGGCCGAGGCGTTTTTCTCCGTCTCCACCGAACCTCTCCCTGCAGAAATTTCTCCTGCAGTCAAAGCCTGGCACCTGCTTGATCTATCGGCGCTGGTCAGTAACGATCGCCTGCAGGTTCACCTGCACTATGATGCGAGTTATTTTTCCAGCGAAGAGGCCAGCGCAATCCGCAGTGCTTTTGCCGAGTGGCTCGACAAGATCGTCAGTCACTGTGTAGAGCAGCGCCCGGTGACCCCCGCAAATGAGTTTGACTTCAAGGGTTTGTCGTCTGAGGAGCTTGAGGGGCTTGCGGCGACCATTGCCGGACTTGAGGGGTAATCCATGACCGGGATGCAGAATGTGCAAAACCTCTGTGTCTTGACCCCCCTTCAGGAAGGGATCCTCTTTCACCAGTTGCGCGATCCTGGTCATGCCTATTTTGAGCAGGCCAGCTTCCGTTTCAGCGGCCCCCTTGATCCGGACATCTTTGAGCGAAGCTGGCAGCAGATTGTCGAACGACACGACATTTTTAGGACGATTTTTGTCCATGAAAAAGTTCCGCGGCCGCTCCAGGTCGTCATTCATCGGGCCATTGCCCCGTTTCATTTCCAGGACCTCACCCGCCTCGCCGAATCTGACCGCAAGCAGGTGATCGACCAGTACCGCAAAGATGACCTGGCCAGCCCCTTTGAATTGCACCGCAAACCCCCGATCCGCTTTGCTCTGTTCCGATTGGCTGGTGATCAGCATGAATTCGTCTGGAGCTTCCACCATATTCTGATGGATGGCTGGAGTCTGGCGATCATTCAGCAGGATTTTGAGGCGACCTACTTGGCTTTGAGCGCAGGGCAAGTCCCAGCACTCCCTCCGGCCGCCCAGTTCCGCTGCTACCTGAGTTGGCTCGAATCCCAAAACCCCGAGGCCTCTCTGGGTTACTGGCGAGAGAAGTTGGTCGATTACCGGAAAACAGCTTCCCTGGCCAGGTTTCCCGAGGATGACAGCGGTTATGCCTGTGGGGAGTTCGAACTCCTGATCAACGAACCTCTCTCCGAGCAACTCAAGAGAACAACCCGCGCACAGGGGATCACCCTGGGGAGCGTGTTACAAACCCTGTGGGGGTTGGTTCTGGCCGGCTATGGGGGGCGCCAGGATGTGGTCTTCGCCGCTACAGTCTCCGGCCGACCGGCCGAGCTGCCCGATGCCGGCCGAATTGTCGGACTGTTTATTAATGCGGTGCCGGTTCGAGTGCAAGCAAACCCCGAAGACTCCCTTGCGCAACTACTCAAACGAGTCCACTTTGATGCTGTTCGCAGTCTACCGCACCAGTACTGTTCCCTGGCCGAAATTCAGTCTCAGACCTCTCTGGGGACCGAGTTGATCGATACCCTGCTGGTGGTTGAAAACTACCCTCAGACCCTGGACAGCCGACTCCCGATTCAGCAGAGCGACTTCTCGGTCTTTGAGCACACCAACTACACGGTCGAAGCCCAGGTTTTCCTCGAAACAGAACTGCGCTGGAGAATCCGCTTCAACCGCAACCGCTGCGACGCGAACCTGGCCAACCAGCTGCGCGAAGGGCTTCTCCACGCCTGCCAGGTTGTAGCTGACAACCCGGACCTGAACGTCGGTGAGTTATGCCGCCAGCTTGCCCGGACCTTTGCGGTCCGCCCTCCCGAACAGGTCTGCCTGGCCGCAACATTTACCGCCGACGAGCTCCCGGCTCTCTGCCTGCCCCGTTTTCGAGACTTCGGCTTGGATGCTGAGGTCCTATGTACCGACTACAATCAGGTTTTTCAGGAACTCGCCACCCCGCAAAGCCTGCTGCAATCCTGCCACGGAACGGCCGTTGTCCTGGCCCGTTTTGAAGACGCCCTGCGCAATCAACCTCAAGAGCCTCAGGTCGCCCTGGCAACCTGGCGTGACCTGTTGTTCAGTGCTCTTGACAATTGGCCGGGAGAAACCCCTCTGCTGATCGGGGTCTTCCCGGTCGATACCGGCCTGGCAGAGGATCTCCACGAGGAGTTGACCACTCACTATGCGGAGTTGGAGGAAAAAATTGCGGCCTTGCCCGGCATCTATCCTCTCGATCTTCGCCGAACCGCACAGCGTTATCACGTTAAGCAACCTTTTGACCGTATGGCCGACCGTGCCGGTCACCTCCCATTTACCGCCGAGTTTCTGGCGGCCATCGGCAGTGACCTCGTCCGGACCTGCCTGGCCTTGAGAGGACACCCTTTCAAGGTACTGGCCGTCGACTGTGACAATACCCTGTGGGGGGGGGTCTGTGGTGAAGTTCCCCTGCACCAGCTGCAGATGGGGGGCGGCTATCGGGCTCTCCAGCAGTTCCTGCAGAATAAGCAGCGAGAGGGCTTTCTGCTGGCTCTGCTGAGCAAAAACGAGGAGGCTGATGTCTGGTCTGTCTTTGAGCAGCATCCGGAGATGCTGCTTAACAGAGAGCAGTTTGTCGCTTGTCGGATCGACTGGCGTGACAAGCCGGCCAACCTGATGGAACTGGCCGATGAAATCGGACTGGGACAGGACAGTTTTATTTTTCTCGACGACAGCGCCAGCGAATGCCTGCGCATGATGCATGAATGCCCCGAGGTCCTGAGCGTGCAACTGCCCGAAAACCCCGACCTGTTTGCACCGTTCCTCGACCAGCTCTGGGGGACCGACAAGCTGTTGATCACCCGGGAAGACAGCCAACGCAGTTCCATGTACCGAGCGGAGCGTCTGCGACAGCAGAGCCTGACCGGAGAGGGGACCGAGGCTTTTCTTGAGGCTCTTGGCCTCGAAGTTCAACTGACAGAAGTTGCGACGAGCAGCGTTGCACAGGTCGAAAGAGTTTCCCAGCTGAGCCTGCGCACCAACCAGTTCAACCTCAACCTCAAACGCCTGGCCCCGCGACAGGTCCGCCAATTCCTCGAGCAGACCGGATCGACAGGTCTGATCGTCGAGGTCCACGACCGGTTTGGTGCCTACGGGATCGTCGGCACACTGTTGCTGACCCACCAGGGGGAGTCTGCCACCCTCGACAGCCTGCTGTTAAGCTGCCGAGTTCTCGGCCGCGGCGTGGAGACAAGCCTGCTGGCTGCTCTGGCCGAATGGTGCCAGGAACACCAGATAACCAGCTTACGGACCCGGTTCCATCAGGGGTCCCGCAACCATCAGGTGCACAGCTTCCTGGAAAAATCCGGCTTCGCCCTGATTTCCCAGGCTGCGAACCATAGCGATTTTCAGATTTCTTCAGAGAAACTTCCAGTCTGCCCTGAACATGTAACCCTGACCTGGCAAAACCAAGCACCGACCGCTGATGATCGACCTGCCGCGCCCTCTCACCCACAACAACTATCAGAAGAGACCGAAATAAAATCCGGCTCGCCGCTGACCGACCCCTGTTGTGGTTTGCCCTGGCCGGCCCCTATCCTGGTCCCGGGTTTGCTTCACCGGGGTTACTATGCCCCATTGCGCCTTGCCAGCGGAGCACGCCTGCTGGCGTCGTGTGCGACCTCGATCCACTCCAATCATGCGACGCCATACCGCCCTCCGGCCAGCCCGGGCGAGCAGGTTGTCTGCCAGGTCTTTGCCGAGTTGCTTGGAAGGACTGAGGTCGGTGTCGAAGACAATTTTTTCAAGATGGGCGGTCACAGCTTGTTGGCAATCAGGGTGATCTCACGTCTATACCGGGAGTTGGGTGTCGAGGTGGACGTGGCCACTCTTTTCGCGCGACCAACTGCGCGGCAATTGGCCGCATGGATCGACGAGCACTCTGTTTCCGGCGAATATCGGCCGATCCCAAGGGCAGCAGAAGCCGAGCATTTCCCGCTATCAAACGCCCAACGCCGCCTTTGGGTCCTCGATCGCATGCAACCGGGCA
This sequence comes from Desulfuromonas sp., assembly GCA_002869725.1. Classification (GTDB taxonomy): domain Bacteria; phylum Desulfobacterota; class Desulfuromonadia; order Desulfuromonadales; family BM103; genus BM103. The sequence goes on from PKTY01000071.1 coordinate 8,920, forward strand.
ACAGCGCCTACAACGTGTGCGGCGCAGACCTCATCGAAGGGCCCCTCGACGTGGTGGCCGTCGACCGGGCCTTTGCCGCCCTGGTGGCACGCCACGAAATCCTGCACACCTGCTACCTCGAGATCGCAGCAGAACCGCGCCAGAAAATCGTTGCAGAGTACGACTTTGCTGTGGCTGTCGAAGACCTGCGCCATCTTCAGAATCCCGAGGCGGACGCCGAACGGCGGGTACAGGAGTTGGCCTCCGCGCCATTTGACCTGACCTGCGACTTGCCGCTGCGGATCAGCCTGCTGCGCCTCGCCGACCAGCGCCACCTGCTGGTGTTCTGCATGCACCATATTGCCGGAGACGGCTGGTCGCTGGCCGTTCTGTTGCGCGAGTTTCTGGTACTTTACCAGAAGACGACCGGCGAAGGCGGCGAACTGCCCTCCCTGGCCCTGCAGTATCGCGACTACGCGGTCTGGCAGAACCAGCGGCTGGAGGCAGGGGAACTGGAGAAGGAGCGCAGCTACTGGCACGAGAAGTTTGCCGAGCCGGTCGAGCCCCTGCCGTTGGCAACCGATTTTTTGCGGCCAAGAGTTCCGGGCTGGCAGGGAGCGACCTGCGAGACGCGCTTGTCGGAAACGGTGAGTCGTGCCCTGGGAGAGCTGGCCGAACGCCATGGCGCGAGCCTGTTCATGGGGCTGCAGTCTTTGCTGCGGGTCCTGCTGTACCGCTACACCATGCAGCAAGAGATCGTGTTGGGAACCGTCAGCGCCGGGCGCAATCACCCCGACCTGGAGGAACAGGTCGGCTTTTATGTAAACACCCTGGCTCTGCGCGAGCGGACACGGCCTGAAGAGAGTTTTTCCGAGCTGCTAAAGCGGGTCAAGCAGACGACCCTGGAAGCGTTTGACCATCAGGGTTATCCGTTCGATCATCTGGTGAACGAACTGCCGCTGACACGCGACACGGCCCGGGCGCCGCTGTTTGATGTCATGATGGTTCTGCAGAACAACGAGGCCCCGGAGTTTGCCGTTGAAGGGTTGACGATTGTCCCCTATGAAGTCTCCGAGCGAACCAGCCGCTTTGATCTGACGTTTCTGTTCCAGGAGGAACAGAACGGGGGGATAGCCGTTCAGGTCAACTACGACAGCGGCCTGTTTCGGCCGGCGACCGTGGAGGCGATGCTCGGTCACCTGCGGCAGTTGGCCGAGCAGGTGACCAGCGATCCCCAGGAGGCGGTGGGCCGGGTCGAGATGATGTCGGCCGAGGAGCTGGCCCGGGTTCTCAAGGTTTCGCGCGGACCCGAGCAGGCGCTGCCGGCCGGGTTGACCGTCATCGACCTGATCCGGGAGCAAGCCCGGAGTGCAGGGGAACGGCCGGCGCTGGTGGCCGGCGAACAGGTCTGGAGTTATGCCGAGCTGGATCAGCTCACGGAACAGATGGCCGGTGGACTGATTGAGGGCTACGGCGTCGGGCGTGGCGACCTGGTGGGACTCTATTGCGGGCGGGGGCCGCAGACGGTTCTAGCGGCCGTGGCGGTTCTCAAGGCCGGGGCCGCTTATCTACCGATCGATGCAGGCTACCCGCGGCAGCGCCAGGAATACCTGGTGGCCGATGCGTCACCGAAGCTTCTGGTGGCCTGTGAGGCTCAGTTGGACGACAAGCTGGCAACGGGGGACTGCCAGATGGTTGCCGCCGAGGGCCTGGCCGAGCTCGGCTCCGACGTCCGCCTGCCCCAGGGGCCGCAACCGGACGACCTGGCTTACCTGATCTACACCTCGGGGTCGAC
>PKTY01000129.1 GCA_002869725.1 Desulfuromonas sp.
GCTTGCTTAATTGGCCGTCCTTCCATTATCCATTTTTGCATCCCTCCTTCGACTATTACCACATCATTGTAGCCATGTTTCATGAGGAACTTTGCTGCTGTAGGTGACCTCTTACCTTTCAGGCATAAAATAGCAACTTTCTTGTCTTTTGGGATTGATGTGTATTTTTCTTGAAGATCTTTCAAGGGAATGTACACACGTTTTTCTGTGTCTATCCAGAACTTATTTGCATCTTCTTCGCAATTAATATCTAAAAGAACAATATCGTCAGCGGTCACCATAGCTGACAGTTCTTCAGTCGTCACTGTAGGAACTGTGACGTCAGGAAGTGAGAGAGTAGACTCAATAGGGAATCCAGCTTCTTTCCATTCAGGTATTCCTCCACGGAACGCATACACATTCTGATAGCCAAGGTCAATAGCGACCTCAGCAGCTCTCCATGAAAATACACACTTAAGCCCTAAGCAGTAAAAAACAATCGGTTCATTTTTGTCGTTAGGAAGTCTAGAGGCCAGATGGTCCAAGGGGATATTGATAGTTCCTGGGATGTGCTGGTTTTCGTACTCAATCGAGGACAATGGGTTTATAACTGTAGCAGCATTTTGCTCAATTAAGGACTTCACCCCTATAGCGTCAATTTCCTTGTACTGTCCTGCAAGACAACTTCCGCTTGCCAGCACAACGATCAGGCACATCATTATTGCAGTAGACCAGCTCCTCATTGTGAAGCTCCTTTCGTTGCCAGTTAAGAATCGTAACGCCCCATATATTTGTATCATCTAATTATTTTCTGTCAATCCTCTTCGTTGGGGAGGGGCCCAGAGAGTACCGAAAGCTTGCCGGAGACAGAAAGTCCCTCCAGATCGCCTCCAGAGGGACTAATTTGTTGTACTTGATATGGGTGGCCGAGAGGATTAGAAAAGCCGTCCCACTGCTCTCGAAACCGTTGGCAGGTTTGCTATTGATCCCCTCCCAGTGAGTTGTCGAGATCGTTTTTGAGATAGTTTGCTTCTGCAAGAAGCGGCCGGCCTGGAGATCCTCTTGTTACAGACAGCGCATCTTCTTTTTGCCATCTTCGAACAGAACTTCTACTTTACCCGGCCCAAGAGAACCCAGCACGACACCAAGACCAAAGACGGGATGCTCCATCACGGAGCCTTGCTTGAATGCCGTCGTCATGCTGTAGGCAGTGGGCCGCTTGCCTTCGAGGCTGGGGCGAAGGCTTTCCCACTCTTTTTGCTGAGCAACTTTCGGGTCAACGGTACGGCGCGTCGCCGGTGTTTTACGCGCGACAGGCGGTCGATAATTGTGTTGTCCTTTGCACGTGTTGCACTCAACTCTGGCTGGAGAATCGTCGGTCATGGCAACGATGATGTGATTTGTAATTTTACGACATTTGGTACAACGAGACTCTATTGGATCGCCAACAGACATTTTCTTGCTAGACATATGCGGCTTCCTTCCATGCACTTGGATCAATGAACCAAGCAGAGACCTGGGTGAAATGAGAGAACGCTATTCGGTGGCGGCCAAATAGCAGATTGACTCATTTCGAATAAAAATAGCCCCACGAAAATTCGCAGGGCCATTTTGACTAAGTCAACAGTAGAAAATTAAATTTTCTGTACGTTGGATGATTGGGGCCCTTTTTGTCCATCAGTCACGTCAAAGCTGACCCTGTCCCCCTCAGCGAGGGTTTTGAAGCCATCACCCTGAATTTGCGAGAAGTGAACAAAAACGTCAGGACCGTTGTCCTGCTCGATAAAACCAAAACCTTTTGCTTCATTGAACCACTTCACTGTACCTTCAGCCATCTCTATAACTCCTCGTGTTCCTAATAAACACTCTTCTTGGTGTGCAAAAACTGCTTGCTGCTAAAAGCACAAAAACCACATAGTCCTAAAAGAGGTCTGTGTGGTTTTTCCTGACTGATTAACTTTTTAATCCTGCCTGGCAAACTGATGCACAAACGTTAAACATATAGTGACACTAACACTTTATGCTCTTCCGAGGCAAGCTATATTTCTTCTCTTGTAGATTTCAGCAATTCTCTTCGCTAAATTTTGACCTCATTTATTTTGTAAATATTCTGCAACATCAACATTTTTGTCAGTTAACAGCTTAGTATTGTTGGTGAATAATTGTTTTTTAATTTTGACCGGGCCTTCGTTTCGAAAGGGTAATTATAATAAACTAACCATCTGGCATTGATTCGTATCGATGCTCGCCTGTGTTAATTCTGTGCGCATTTCTTCGTTAATCCTAAGCCTTTCAGGAAAGTCTTTCTCGTTCAAAATAATGATTGCTTTTCAAACGGATCACTGTATGATGCCGACGACTGAATACGTGTGCAATTGTCCGAAGCTTCACCAAGCAGGCATTGCACGGCCTCATCGCTTCCTGACCCTGCCTGTCCTCAGTTCCCTTTCTGATACCTCGCAGCACCACAGACCGGCGACGACGCTAAAAACCAGTTTCGTATGTGGAGGATTGTCGACTCAGGGCAACTGTGTGCCCTGTCATCCTGCGCGTCGCCACCCTGTCATCTTCCTCCGTGAAGGGAAGAGAAAGTCTTACTAATGTCTTTTGATGCGTTAAATTTGTCTCCCGCTCTACACAAAGCGATTATAGCATGCGGTTACCAGCAACCGACACCGGTGCAGGCACAAGCGGTCCCAGCTGTTCTAGCCGGGCATGATGTTCTTGCTTCTGCCCAGACAGGAACCGGTAAAACAGCGGCCTTCATGCTGCCCGCCTTGCATCTGCTGTCAAACTTCAAAAACGGCCCGAAAGGCGCTCCTCGGGTTCTGGTTGTAACTCCGACTCGCGAACTCGCGGCGCAAATCACTGACGCCGCACGAACCTATGGCAAGTTTTTGCGCGTTCGCTCAACTGTCATCCTGGGTGGCTGTTCATATGTTCCGCAATTCCGGGACCTGTCACGCCCCATCGACCTCGTTATCGGCACGCCGGGTCGACTGATCGATCACCTGCAGCGCGGCAGCCTGGATTTATCCTGTCTCGAGATGTTGATTCTTGATGAAGCAGACCGCATGCTCGATATGGGCTTCAAGCAGGACATGGAGGCGATCATCGCGGCAGCCCCTTCTCAGCGCCAATCTCTGATGTTTACCGCAACGCTGGATGCATCGTCCGAGGCCCTGGCACGCAAAATTTTAAAAAATCCTGTGCAGATCAAGATCAATGCTCGTACGCTGACTCACGACAGCATTGGCCAGAAATTACATATCGCTGACAACTTAAATCATAAGGTCAGGATTCTTCAGCACCTGGCAAACCAGGAGAGCGTTTCCCGCGCCATCATCTTCTCTGCGACCAAACGTGGAGCTGACAGGCTGGCACAGGAATTGGTCAGCGAAGGGCATAGGGCTGAGGCTCTACATGGAGACATGAATCAGGCCGCACGCAACAAGGCTGTCCGAAATTTGAGACAAGGACGCACCCGCCTGTTGGTTGCAACGGATGTCGCCGCCCGAGGCCTTGATGTCCATGGCATCAGTCATGTCATCAACTTTGATTTGCCCCAGGTCAGCGAGGATTATGTCCATCGCATCGGCCGCACTGGGCGGGCCGGCGCAAGCGGCACGGCCATTTCTCTTGTCAGTGAAGGGCCTGATGTCGCACGTCTTATTCAAATTCAGCGATATCTCGGCAAAGAGCTCCCCCGTGAAGAAATCCCTGGGCTGGAACCAACTCGTGTATTACGCCTCCAGGTCAAACCAAAGCCTGCGAAGCGCCCCCATGGTTCGGTCGATAAAAGTCGCCCCTGGAAGAACAAACCCAAGCACAGCAGGCAGGGTGGCGAGGTTGAAGTTGTTCAACGAAAGCGCAGGTCAGCAAGAAAACCCTAACGTCGCCTGCTGTTTCCAGCGTCGGGGGTTTGGCTTGGGAACTGTTTGAGCTGACCGACGGTCAGCTTTGTATGGGCCGTCAGCCACCCCCAGGTTGATCATGGCAACTGCAGTCAGAATCGACAGAGCTGCTGCCAGGGATATAATTCCTGATCAGCAGACCGATCAGCACAAAAGCTGATGCGAGATAGAGCCAGGAATCGACTGACTGATCGGAGTGCGCGACCCAGTCAAGGACATCGATCGACAACCACGCATAAACCTGGTTGACAAGCCAGCCGATGACTAAAGAACAGCAAGCGATGGATGCAACATAGAGAGTGGTTGCGGCTTTACCGAGATGCCTTGCGATCACGGTGATTGTTGCCGCATTGGTTGCTGGTCCTGCAAGCAGAAAGACCAAAGCCGCACCAGGAGACAACCCCTTGAGAACCAGCGCCGCTGCAATCGGGGTGGACGCGCTGGCGCACATATAGAGAGGAATGCCAACAATGAGCATAATCAGCAGAGAGCTGTATTCCCCGCCCAGGTAGCGCTCAACGAAGTCCACCGGAACAAAGAACGAGATGATCCCCGCGATGAAAATCCCCAGAAGCAGCCAGCCACCGATATCTTTCAACAGTTCGGTGAAGGCATAGACAATTCCCCCTTTGATTTTCCGAAAAAAAGGTGTGGCACAAGAATCGTCGCTGTTATTGGCAGGGGCTGTTGTGCAGCCGCATGTAGACGTCTCGATAAAATCTTGGCTCGCTACTTTCTCCGGCATCAGGTTGATCAGAGACCCGGTCACCAGGGCCGTGATAAATGCCGAGACGGGGCGAATTATGGTCATAAGGGGATCGAGCAGTGCCCAGGTAATAGCGACAGAATCGACTCCAGTTTCAGGCACAGAGACCAGAAACGATGCCGTCGCCCCTTTGCTGGCGCCTTGCCTGCGCAGACCGACGGCGACCGGGATGACTCCGCAGGAACATAGCGGCAGCGGAATGCCAAAGAGGGAGGCTTTGAGTACAGAACGGAAACCTTTACCGCCCAGGTGTCTTGTAATCAGTTTCTCTGGAATCAAGACTTTCAATAGCCCTGCGGCAAAGAAACCAAAAAGGACAAAAGGGGCGGCCTCTTTGAAGATCTGCCAGCATTCCATTGCGATTCCGGTTATTGCTTCGATCATCATCTGTTCAACGGCTTAGGCCGCCTCTCAAGTGCTCAAAAGTGTTTGACAAAACAAAGCGCACATAGTTGTCCGCCAGCGAATAATAGGCAACTTTCCCTTCCTTACGATAACGAACCAGCCCCTTTGTCCGCATCAGTCTGAGCTGGTGTGAAACCGCTGACGATGAGATGTTGAGGATCGCTGCAAGATCACAGACACACAGCTCCGTTGCGGTCAACGCCTGTAAAATGCGAAGACGGGAATTGTCCCCCAACAAGCTGAACAGCTCCGCAGCGTCAGAGACCAAATGCTCTTCGGGCATCATCTCTGTCGCCTGCTTGACCTGTTTCTGATGAATGACGTTGACTTGGCAACTGACCTGGCAGATCTCCTCACCCATGGCATTCTCACTTTCATATGTATTCATATGTCTTATTGTCGTTGTACCGTGCCCTTTCTGTCAAGGGTTACGGATTGATTCGTAAATCAACCCGTAATCATCGCCGCCCCATCTGCACACTTGAGCGTCAGTGCTCCCCATGTCCTGACAAAACATTTCAGCTCGAACTGCTGCAGCCGGAAAAGCGTAATGTCAGGACAAACTGTCATCAAATCGCTTCTCACAGATCTCAATCAGGGGATTGACATCTTTGGTTATTTGGCTATATTGCCAAGAACTGGAGGGAAGAATGGACAAAAAAAGGAAAATGCTACTCAATGCTCGCGCTGGCGTACTCAAGGCTTTGGCGCATCCGACCAGGCTGTTTATCCTTGAGGAACTGGAAAATGAAGAACGATGTGTCTGCGACCTGACTGAACAGATCGGGGCTGATGTTTCAACCGTCTCGAAACACCTTTCCGTTCTCAAGCAAGCGGGAATCGTCATCGACGACAAGCGGGGAAACCAAGTTTTTTACCGGCTTCGCGTGCCCTGTATTTTGAACTTTTTCGGTTGCGTCGAATCGGTGTTGGAATCGAGTGCCCGTGATCAGGCAGCACTGTTGAACGTCGTCGGAAACTAATTTTTTTATCCTGGTATTTGGCGATATCGCCAAATACCTTTGTCAGGGAAGATCATGACCTGGAAACACGAATGGAAGCCTTTATTAGCGATCGTTGCCGTCTTTATCGCCCTTTATTATCTGCCTGTCGATTGGCTGCAACAATCTGAGCAGGTCGAAAACGCCCTCTGGGAAGCCCTCCACCTGGCCAAATGGTATGCCCAAGAGCACGTTCTTCTCTGCCTGGTCCCGGCTTTTTTTATTGCCGGTGCGGTCGGAGTTTTCGTCAGCCAGGAAGCGGTGATGAAATATCTTGGGCCGAAGGCGAACAAAATTTTAGCCTATGGAGTCGCCTCGGTGTCGGGCAGTATCCTGGCGGTCTGCTCCTGCACAATCCTGCCGCTGTTCGCCGGGATCTATCGCATGGGGGCGGGGCTGGGTCCTGCGAGTGCCTTTCTCTATTCCGGACCCGCCATCAATATCCTCGCCATTGTATTAACCGCTGCCGTCCTGGGGCCCGAGATGGGTATTGCCCGTGCGGTCGGCGCCGTGAGTTTTTCGGTCATCATCGGCCTACTGATGCACCTGTTCTTTCGCAAGGAAGAGTTGGAAAAGATGGCAGCGGCCGCAGCGATGCCGGAACCGGACGTGAAACGCCCTCTCTGGCAGAACGCGCTTTTTTTTGCATCGATGGTCGGGATTCTGGTCTTCGCCAACTGGGGAAAGCCAGCAGATCCGGCCGGCATCTGGCAGGCGATTTACGCGTCTAAATGGTTGGTAACCGGACTGTTTGCCCTGGCATTGGCCATCATCCTGGTCCTCTGGTTCAAGATCAAACCGTGGCGGATGGTGACGGTTGCCGCACCGACACTGATTCTGGCTCTGGTGCTCCCCGGCCATCCTCAACTGGCATTTGTGGCTGCAATCATCGGCTTGACCGTTCTGCTGACAACCGGTCGAGATGACGACGGCGAGATGGAGGAATGGTTCGACACCAGTTGGGATTTCGCGAAAAAAATCCTGCCGCTATTGCTCTGGGGGGTTCTGATCGCCGGTGCATTGCTCGGCAGACCGGATCACGAAGGACTGATCCCGTCGCAGTGGATCGCCAACCTCGTCGGCGGAAACTCCATGTGGGCCAACCTGTTTGCTTCGGTGGTTGGAGCTTTTATGTATTTCGCAACTCTGACCGAGGTACCGATACTCCAGGGTCTGATCGGAGCCGGGATGGGCAAGGGTCCGGCGCTGGCCTTGCTGCTGGCTGGACCGGCGTTGAGTCTGCCGAACATGCTGGTTATCCGTTCGGTCATGGGAACCAAGAAAACCGTTGTCTTTGTTTTGCTGGTCATCATAATGGCAACACTATCAGGACTTATTTATGGAGCGATCTTGGGCTAAACGATTACGGACAGAACACGAAAGGAGATCGATTGTGAAAAAAGTTCAGATTCTCGGCACCGGCTGTGCCAAATGTAACGAACTGGCGGCAAACGCCAAGGAGGCCGCGGCGACCTTGGGTGAAGAGGTCGAAATCGAGAAGGTCACTGAGCTCACTGAAATTATGAAATTCGGCTGCATGACTACCCCGGGTATGGCCATCAACGGCTCCCTGGTTTCCCAGGGCAAGCTCCTCAAGCCAGACCAGATCATAAAATTGCTGCACTCCGTATCGAATGGCTAGCGGGGTGGCTATGGCGCCCAAAACAACTCTCTGCAGTCCTTCTGCTTCTGGCTTATGGAGTCGGGCATTGTGCCGTCATCGTTTTTGCCGGAACTTTCTCTGAGCAGGTTCAGCGCTATCTCCATTGGAACGAGCGTTCAACAGGAACTCTTCGGATGAATAGGGTCTGTGGATTCCTGGTGATCGCAGGAGGTTTTTGGCTTATCTACTCCACCTACTGAGTTTGGGGCGGCTACAGGGAGAGAGACCTATAGTTTTTGGGCCTGGTCACGAAACTGAGGGGGAACTTCTTCAAGGGAATCGGCAAACTGTAGGACTCCTGCGGAGTCACTATAGATATAGCGCTCGGGCTGACTGCTTGATGAGGGTTGCAAATGTTTCTTCTCTTCAATAACCGTTTCGATCGACGGTTGATCGTTGCCAGAGGTCTTGTCCGGCACAGACTTCGCCGCAGGAATTTTCTTGCCGCCAGGCTTGGCTGGAGTAACGACCGTTTTTTGATGGGGCAGGTTGCCCCGGCCAAAAGTCAAAGTGCACAGTCGACTACGGAAGTCCTGGTAGAAACGACTGAAGGCCGCGTGAGCCGGATGCAACGGGGGAACGCGCACCAGAAACTGGTCGATCGCCAAAAAGATCAGCATAAAAAGCAAGGACCAGAACAGCCATTTGCACGATTTCATCGAACTCTCTTTTCAATGCGGATGGAAATGTTCCGTTTCAACCGGGCGTTTGCGTGGTCGGTGGCTGAGTTGTTTGACCAGCGGGCCTTGTTGACAGCGGCTGCATTCCCCCTGCAGGGTGGTATGGGTTATGTGGAACTCCTGGTCGAGCAGCTGTTCGAGACTACCGATAATTTCACCCTGGCGCAACCGAGCGCCCGCTTCAATATCAATGTGAGCCGACAGGGCGGTGATATGCGAACAGATCGACCAGATGTGCAGGTGATGGATGTTATGGACACCAGCAACCGAGCGCATGCGCTCGACTACCTGATTGATGTCGATATGAACGGGAACCCCTTCAAGGAGAATGTGTCCGGCTTCGCGCAGAATCCGTAGAGCCCCCCAACCGATGATGACCACGATGGCCATGGAGACCAGGGCATCCAGAACGAACCAGCCAGTATAGTGCATGATCACGCCGCCGATAATCACCCCCACCGAGGCGATTGCGTCACCGATGACATGGAGAAAAGCGCTGCGCACGTTAAGGTCGTGTTCTGCGTGACCATGCAGACGGCTGGCGGCAATCAGATTCATCACCAGGCCGACACAGGCAATAATGAACATCTCCTTGCTTTTGACCACCTCGGGTTGCTGCAGGCGGCCCAAGGCTTCGCCAAAAATGCCAAAGGCGATTAGCAGCAGGGTTCCCCCATTTATCAGCGAAGCAAAAATCTCGGCCCGGTGCCAGCCATAGGTGCGGGTATCTGTTGCCGGAAAGGATGCCAGCCGAATCATCGCCAGAGAGAGGACCAGAGCCAACAGGTCCATGAAGACATGGGCGGCATCGGACAGCAGCGCCAGAGAATTGGTCCAGAACCCGCCCACCAGCTCGGCGACCAATGTGACTGCGGTCAGCCCGATGGCAACGGCAAACCCTCTGGTGATCTTTTGGTCTAGCAGGCCGTGATCGTGACCGGAACGGTCGTGTCGACAAGAAGAGTCTTGGTCTTTTAAGTGAGCATTTTTCAAGGGAAGAGTGTCATGGTGCCGGCTCTAAACCTGGCCGGAAATCCGCGTGAACGCTTTGATAAAGCTGTCGTATTGAGAGTCATCTGCTTTGAGCATGTGACATGCCTTAACCCTTCAAGGTCTCCTTCAGTCAACACCTCAGACTGTTAAAACCCGCCCCTCGCTGAGATAGAGCCAGCCTTTGACAACACGGTAGATCAGCCAGAGCATTGCGGCGGAGAGAATAGCCCAGCCGATCAGGAAGATGGCAGTGGCGGCACCAACTGCAGTCCACAACAGCCAGAACCAGAAGGTGCGGATCTGCCATCGGAAGTGGCTCTCCAGCCAGGTCCCCCGAACATCATCCCGTCGCACGTAGTTGATAATCACTGCGGCAAACAGGGTCAGGCCACTGGTCAGCAGACTGGCCGCCTGCAACAGGTAGACGATCAGCACCAATTTCTTGAAGTGGTCTTCAAGGGACGGCGGAACTTTGTCTTGCCAGGGATCACTCATGAGTGGTCAACCGAACCGGGTTGCTGATCCTACATCTTGACGCGCCGCGCCAGCTCCTCGACAACCGACGGGATGGCCTCCTGGAACAGCTCCTTGACCGTCATTTCCATGCTCACCTCCTGCCCGCTTTGCAGGTCAAGAAAGTCGAGCCGGTAGACGACATGGGTGATCACACCCTGCATCGGTGCTGCAACCATCTCCCGCTTGAGTATGGTGCCACTCATCAACAACTCGGGCGGTGCATCGAGATCTAAAGCCTTCTGTACCTCAGCAGGAGCTTTGCCCTTCCAGTCCTGAATTGTCGGCAAACGGTCGGGGAACCGTTGGTCGATACTCAGTTCGGCTTGAAACAGTCCACTGGTCACGAAGCTGCTGGCAAAACCGGCCGCTTCTTCGCCCCGGCAGATGTAAAATGCCTCGGCCGTTTTTGCGAACGGGCCAAGTACTGCTATGCGGCTACCGGCCGTAAGGGTGGTCAGCTCACCTCTGACAACCGTAACCTCCTTGACACCGGTTCCAGCCACCATCATACCACCGATAATCGGCCCGCAGGCACTGAGCAGCAACAGGCACAGCACGCCCCAGAAAGCTTTTGTTTTCATTTCAGTCTCCTTGTACAATGCGGTGGCAACGCAGACAGTTATCATTAGCACGGTGCTCACGCCCAATCTTTAC
>PKTY01000039.1 GCA_002869725.1 Desulfuromonas sp.
AACAGCAGCATGATGCGGGCGACCTTCATGCCGCCGCCGGTGGAACCAGCACAGCCGCCGATGAACATGCTGAAGATCAGCAGGTACTGACAGAGCACCGGCCAGAGTTCGTAGTCAGCAGTACCGAAACCGGTGGTCGTCATGATCGACACGACCTGAAACGCGCTGTAGCGCAGGTTGTCGAGCAACGATGGGTAAGTCGACGGCAGATTGAACAGTGTAATGAGCACGGTCCCTGCCAGGATCAGGGTCAGGTAGAAGCGAAACTCCTCGTTGCGCAGATAGTCCATGACACGACCGCGCAACGCCAGGTAGTGCAGCGAGAAATTGACTCCAGCCAGAAACATGAACAGGGTAATGATCCAGTCGATGGCAGCGCTCTCAAAGCCGGCGACCGAGGCATTGCGGGTCGAAAAGCCGCCGGTGGCCATGGTGGTGAATGCATGGTTGGCCGCATCGAAGAAGCTCATGCCGGCCACCATCAGCAGAATCGTCTCCGCAACGGTCAACAGAACGTAGACCCCCCAAAGCAGCTTGGCGGTATCCTGAATACGTGGTTTGAGGCGGTCGGCGGTCGGGCCGGGAACTTCGGCTTTGAACAACTGCATGCCGCCGACGCCAAGCATCGGCAGGATTGCCAGAGAAAGGACGATGATCCCCATTCCTCCCAACCACTGGGTCATGGAACGCCAAAGCAGCAGGCTCTTCGGCAACGCTTCGATGTCGGTAAGGATGGTCGATCCGGTGGTGGTAAAGCCGCTCATGGTTTCAAAGAAGGCATCGATCAGCGACGGTATGGCGCCGGAGAAGACAAAGGGGAGCGCACCGAACAGGGCAAACAGGGTCCAGCCGAAGGTGACCACCGCAAAGCCGTCACGCAGCGCCAGGTCGCGCCGTGACCGACAAAAGTGATAGAGCACCCCCCCACAGGCGGCACTGACCAGGGAGGAGAGGAACAGGGCGGGAACGGCCCCGTCGCCGTGGTAGAGCGAGCAGGGGATCGGCAGCAGCAGGCAGCAGGCCAGGCAAAGGAGCATGGCCCCCAGGATACGCAGGGTCAGGATGATGTTCATCTATTCGAAGAACCTTTCCACCCGGCCCAACGCCTCGGGGAGGGCAAAGAGCATGACCCGGTCACCGACCTTGAGCTTGCTGGTCCCATCGGGAATCTCGTACCCCTCTTCATGAACAATGGCACCGATGATGGCCCCGCGTGGAAAGCTCAGGTCCTTGAGAGGAATATCGACCAGGGCACTGCCGGCTTTGACTTCGATCTCAAGTGCCTCGGAATTGCTCCCCTCGATGGTGGCCAGAGAGATGACGTTGCCGCGGCGAACGAACTTGAGGATCGCGCCGGCTGCGGAGAGCCGTGGCGAAACGCAGGCATCGACGCCGAGGGTCGGGGCCAGGTCGATGAACTCAGGTCGATTGACCAGACAGAGAGTGCGGTGGGTGCCGTGATGGCGACAGAGCAACGAGCAGAGGATATTGGTCTCGTCATTTTCCGTGGCGGCGATGAACACGTCGGCGTGCTCAACCCCTTCATCGAGCAGGGTGTGAATATCGGTCCCCTCGGCCTGAATGACCATGGTTTTCTGCAGCTCGGCGGAAAGCTTTTCACAGCGGGCCAGGTCGCGTTCGACCAGCCTGACATCGAAGTTGCGCTGTTCGAGCTGACGGGCAACCCGCACCCCAATACGGCCGCCACCAAGGATGAAGGCGCGCCGCTTGCCACGTTGAGTATCCTCCTTGATCTCCAGCAGGTACTGGATCGCCGGCAGGTCCTCCTTGTGAGCGAAAATGAAGATGCTGTCTCCAACCTGTATACTGTCATCGCCGCGCGGGATGATGGTCTGACCATGGCGGCTGATGGCGACCACGATGAAGCGATACATGCCACGGATCTCGCCAAGCTCCTTGAGGGTCAGGTTGCAGAGCGGACTGTCTGCGTGGATGCGGTAGCCCAGGAACTGGACCTGCCCTTCGACGAACTCAGCCACATCAAAAGTACCCTCGCGCCCGGCCAGGTTGGCCAGTTCGTCAGCCACGGCGTCGTCGGGATTGATCAGCAGGTCGATGCCGAGCTTATCCTTGGAGAGGACGGCTCCACGGCTCAAGTACTCGATGCTCTTGATGCGGGCGATCCGTCTGCTGACTCCGTATTCGCGGGCTAACAGGCAGGCGAGTATGTTGACTTCGTCGAAGTCGGTCACCGCCATGACAATGTCGGCTTGCTTAATGCCGGCCTGCTCCATGGTCTCGGCGCTGGCGCCGTTGCCGAGGATCCCCAGCACATTGAGGCGGTCCTGGGCGGCATTGAGCCGCTGCTGGTCTCGATCGACCAAAGTGACGTCATGCCCTTCCATGGACAGCCGCTCACAGAGGAAGTAGCCGACCTGACCGGCACCGACAATCAGAATATTCATGGGGTTATCCTCAAAACAACGCGTGGTATATGCTCAATCATCATTTTCTCCTGTATCCAGGGGTCTGATTTCAGTATGCTTGCCCGATGAGCTTGTTCAATGATGTTTCGGAAGAGCAGCTAAGGCGCGAGCGGCAGAAAGCCCGAGAACTGCGCCGCAGTCAGTGGTGGCGCAACCGCATCGCCCAGGGGGTCTGTCACTACTGCGGACGAAGCGTTTCTCCTGCCGAACTGACTCTCGATCATGCTGTCCCCCTGGTGCGAGGCGGGAGAACCAGCAAGGGGAACTGCGTGGCGGCCTGCAAAGAGTGCAACAGCCAAAAACAGAGCCTGCTGCCGACCGAGTGGGACGCCTATCTGGAGCGGCTCGACCGGGACGAGCTGTAGCTCAAAGCTCCTCGAAATCGAGGGGATCCTGCCCTTCCTGCTCCTCAAGCTCATCTTCGTCGTCGCCAAAATCCTCGTTCATGAAGTTCTGCAGAAATTTCTGATTGTTCCTGATGCGACGCTGGACCTCCTCCTGCAACTCTTGCAGTTCCGGAAAGCGGGGGCCCTCGCTGGCCGGTTGCTGCTCCTGATACTCCCCGACCTGAGCGGTCATACTGTTCTGCTCTTTATTCATGGCGTCTCTCCACGACAGGTTCGGTAAAGATCGACATAGTCGTCCGCCGCCTTGCTCCACGAAAAATCCTGGCCCATAGCCGCTCCAACCAACGACTGCCAGTCTGGCTTGTCTCGATAGGCTCTAAGGGCCCGGTCAAGGGTGGCAAGCATCTCCCGACTGCTGAGGGTGTGGAAAGAAAAGCCGTTGGCCCGGGCCTCGTCCTGCTGCGGGTCGCAGATGGTGTCGGCCAAGCCGCCGGTGGCGTGGACCACGGGGATACTGCCGTAGCGCAGGGCGATGAGCTGGCCAAGGCCACAGGGCTCATAACGGCTCGGCATCAGAAACAGGTCGCTGGCCGCGTAAATCTGGCGCGACAACCGGTCGTCGAAGCGCAGCAGGATCCGTGCCTGATCCGGGAAGAAACTGGCCGCAGCGCTGAGTCGCTGCTCATAGTCCGGACGGCCGCTGCCGAGCAGCACCAGTTGCAGCCCGCGCTGCATGATGCGATCGAACGCTTCGAGGACCAGGTTGATCCCCTTCTGCGGATCGAGGCGGGTGATCATGGCCAGCAGTGGCGTTTCGGCATCCATCGGCAGGCCAAGGTCCCTTTGCAGTGCTCTTTTGCAGGCCTTTTTCCCGGCCGCAGACTCTGCCGAGTAGGAGGCGGCAAGAGCCGGATCGGTGGCCGGGTCCCACAGCTTGGGATCGATGCCGTTGAGAATACCGTGCAGGCGGTTGCTGCGCGCACGCAGCAGACCGTCAAGCCCCATACCGAAATCCGGGGTCTGGATCTCCCGACAGTAGGAGGGAGAGACCGTACTGACCCGATCGGCAAAGCGAACCCCTCCCTTGAGCAGGGAAATCCGCCCATGGAACTCGAGGCCATCGAGACGGTTCAGGGTGGAATCGAGTCCAAGCTGACGCAAAGTCTCCGCGGGGAAGTCGCCATGGTAACCAAGGTTGTGAATGGTAAACAGGGTTGTGCTGTTGACAAAAAACGGATCGGCCCACAGCTGCTGGCGCAGATAGACCGGGATCAGGCCGGCCTGCCAGTCGTGGGCGTGAATCACATCCGGAACAAACTCGATGTGACGGGCCAGCTCCAGTGCGGCGCGGCTGAGCAGACCAAAGCGCAAAGCATTGTCCGGGTAGTCATCGCCTCGTTCTCCGTACAGGGAAGAACGATCAAAATATTCCGGCACGTCGAGAAACAGAAACCGCACCCCGTTCTGCTCCAGGCTGCGGTAGCCGACCTGCTTCATCTGGCCCGCGAAGGGGACAACCACTTTGCGACGCGACGGACGCAAGCGACCGGTTATTGCTTGGACCGACCGGTACCAGGGGAGCACCAACACAATGCGATGACCGAGGTCACCCAATGCTGCAGGGAGCGAGCCAAGCACATCGCCGAGACCGCCGGTCTTGGCGAAGGGGGCCGCCTCGGAAGCGACCATCAGAATATTGAGTGAAGCAGTCGACATGGTCGGTACTCACAAATCGCGTAAAAATTTGGCTGCGGCTATCGTGACATGCCGGCCAAACCGAGGGGGCAAAGGAGAGAACCGGCCATCGACAAGATCGTTCCGAAGGAAAAAACCAGCTTTGCCACCCCAGCCTCCCTACGCACCCGGGGCTATATTCTATTCCACGAACAGAAATTTATCCAGCCGGTAACCGACAGCGGCAGCGCGAGCCAAGCGTCGACGCAGGGTTTCAAGGAGAGTAGTGGTTGGCGATTCATTGGCCGGTTGTACGGCGTCACACGCGAATCCCAGCCAGCCGGCCTGCAAGGCCAGAGCACCGCACAGGGAAGCCATTGCTTCGCGGTTGAACCAGGTCGTCCCGGCATGCCGGTGGATGCCGAGCAGTTCGCGGCCGTCTGTGTCGCGGATCAGCTGCGCCAGACTGTGATCGTCGAGGGCGGGGTGGGCTGTCAGTGCGGTCGAGCGTAGCAGCAGCAAAGCAATCTGCCGGTCACGATGTTCAATAGGGGTAACGCTCGCTTCACGCCAGGCCAGGTCGATTCCGAAATGAGTCAGAAAAGCATCACATCCTTCGCTGAAAGCAAAAGAGCAGCGGGCATACAGCCGGGCGATCTGCCACCAGGTCAGTAAAGCGGGACCGAGGCCGGGTTGGTCGGCGGAACCGGTCCATAGCTCATAAAGCAGCTGGCCAGGAAGGTCAGAACCTTTCAGTTCATTCAACCAAATTCCCAACCCTTGCAGAGACGGCTCGCCCTGCTTCTCCTGATGATCCGTCGCGGCGGGCGAGCAGCCTATTCGGAGCTGCAGGGATTCCGTCAACCTCTCTTCTTCGTTCAAAATCTGCTCAACAGCGGCCACCCCGGGCGGCAGCAGCTTCGGCAGTTCAAGCTCGCTGCTCAGCACCCGCAGGCGATTGCCGTCGATAAGCGCGACGAAGGCATTCCACAGAGGTCCAAAGCGCAATCGTAACAGAGCCTGGTCGAGGTTCGCGACAGGACGGTCCCCAAGCTGTTGGTGCAATTGCGCCCAGTCTCCATCCGGATCATCAATGGTCTGGAAATCACAGAAGACCAGGGCCTGATACCCGGCCAGAGTCCAGTCGAAGCCATGATCGATAAGATCCTGGGCACGCCGCAGGTATTCTCCGCTTCCGCACAGATCGCGAAAACGGCACAAGCCACGACTGCTCGGTTGCAAACCGAGCTGCTCGACAAGAGGGGGGGCAGAGTGCCTGCTTCCTTCCTGCTCGGGACTGGCCTTGGCGAGCGCTCGGTCGACCCGGCCCCAGGCCGGCTGCGGGCTGTTGTTGACCAGAACCAGATGCCGCTGGCCGGCCGGCCCGTTGCTCAATACATAGACGTTCTCAACAACGGCGCCGTCGTTGAGGAAGTCGTAGAGATTGAAGTTGTCGATCCCCGAGAAGATCCAACGCCGGCGCAGCAGCGGGAAAACTGTGCGCCAGTGATGATCGATAAACCCCTGGTCGGGCTCCTCGTTCCAGTAGGCACGCCGATACTCCATACCGTACTTCTCTTCCAGCCCCTCGATCTGGCCATGGCCGAACATCGGCAGCCCGGGGAGGGTGGCGAGCAGCACGGCAACACCGAAATACTTATCCCCCTTACCGAACTGGGCGACCGCGGTCGCCTCATCGGGATTGTTCATGAAATTGACATAGCGTTTGAGAATCTCCGGGTTGAACGCGAGCGTCTCCTTGAGGATGCGCCGGTATTTGGCGTTTTCCTCACGCTTGAGCATGTTCATGAAGGCGCTGTTGTAGACCCGGTGCATACCGAGGGTGCGCACGAAGTAGCTCTCCATCAACCAGAAGGCCTCGGCGATCAGCAGAGTATCGGGGGCTTCGCGGTTGATCCGGTCGACGACCTCCCGCCAGAACTCAAGGGGGAAGGCCCGCTCGAAATCGTCGTCGCTCATCCAGTTCAAGGAGCGCGAGGGGACTCCGGCACTCCCTCCCGGCGGGGGGAACCAGAGGCGCCGGAAGTGCTTGCGGGCCAGGGTCATTGCCGCGTCGAAGCGAATCAGGCGAAAGCGGCGGGCAACGGCGACAATCAGATCGCTCATGGCCCGGCGAACCTCCGGCAGCAGGAAATTGAGCTGGGCCGTGTCGTTCCACGGCATGTGGGTCCCATCGTTACCATGATAGATGTAGCGACGATGGCCGCTGCTGTGCTCAACATGCTCGAAGACCACCGCGGCATCGCTGTGATCCCAGTAACCATCCTCGATGCGCAAGCTCTGCCCCAAGCGGTCAGACAGATCGGGTCCGGAGAAGCGGTACCCCGGATAGGGCGGTTCAGAGCACTGCACGAACCAGTCCGGGTGGGAGAACAGCAGCTCCGAGTCGATACCAGTGTGATTGGGGACGACATCGCAGGCCAAGCGGATGCCGAAGGCCCTACAGCGGACAGCCAACTCATCGAGGGCCGCTTCGCCACCCAGATCGTCCGCCACCCGGTAGGCACGCAGGGCATAAGCAGAGGCCTCCGCTTCCGGGTTTCCGGCCAACTTTTTGATGCGCTTTGAGGCGGGAGAACGTTCCCAGAGGCCGATCAGCCAGAGGGCATTGAAGCCGAACTCCGCCAACCTGGCCAGTTCCTCATCGGGGATGTCACTCAAGGTGCGCAGCTGGCAACTCCGACGGCGGCTGAGCTGGTCGAGCCAGACATAAATCGACTTGGCGACCAACACGCAATCGGCCATCCAGTCCCGGTCTGATGAAAAGGCGGCTGGTCCATCCCGGTCAGCCGCAGGGAGACCGGGTCCGTTTGAAGGCCCAGGGCCAGCGCCGCGCACCACCGATTCCTCGGCAAACACAGCCTGGGCGAGGGAGAGGTCGGCGAGCAGCTCAGTGGAGAGCCAGTTGGCCCATTGCTCTCGAATGAAGCTGAGCTGCTCGATCAGGCTGTACGGAGCGAAGCGCAACGGAGCCCGTAGCAGCTCGCCAAGGGGCAGCTGCCAGGGGGCCTCTGTCAGGGGGGTGAGCAGCAGGGTTTCAAGCTCACCGAGCAGGGGACGGTAATTGAGAGCGGAGGCCAGCTGCTGGTCGTCAAACAGAGATCGCCAGGGGGCAGCTGCCGGATTGTCGAGCTGGATTGCGAGCAGGAAGAGTTCGCAGGGCAGCTGACGTCGCACACATTCCGCTGCCCTCTCCAAACTTTCCGCGCGGGCAAGATCGGGGCGCGGGTAGTGTTCAAGAAAGGTCCGACAAAGCTTGGCGAAAGGGGGGAAGGGTTTTGGATGGCCATTGACCTCCACAGCATCCTGTCCGGCCCGAAAGCGGCGCTGATCGAAGTAGCGGCCGATCATCTGGCGCATGGCAGCCAGAACCAAGGTCCATAGGTAGCACTCTGTTCCGCTGCTCCCGTGCCACTGAGCGAATCGGCGGGCAGCGGGCAAGGTCAACGCCTTCTCGGAGAGATCAGCCAACCCGACATTGGTCAGTTGTTGGACGCTGTCTCGGTTGAGTAGCAGACGACAGTCGATCAACGTTCGACAGCTCCCGCGAGCTCACCCAACCAGCCACTCACCTTGTCCCGGTAACTGTCGCGCAGCTGATCGGCAGATGCGGCATCGGCGGATTCCGCAAAAATATGGGCCAGAGGGCGGTGCGGATCGGGTAAGACCAGCACCCAGCCCCGCTCGGTGTCGACCCGAACACCATCGATAAAAGACGCCTGCTGGTCGACGGCATCTTCACTCATACGCCGCATCAGTCCCCCCTTGCACTCCCAGGAGCAGGGAAGTTGCAGGTGATGGTAGGTGTGCTTGGGCAGTTGGGCAAATGCCTGATCAAGAGTCAGTCCGGTTCGGCTGGTCAGTTCCATAGCCTTGGCAACCAGAAAAAGCCCGTCGAACTGAGCCATAAAAATTGGGAAACCGAACCGGCCGTCCATTGACGCCACCATCCGTACCTGGCGCTTGCGGGCGGCTTCGACCAGCGAGCGGCCGTCGAGACGGGTTCGCTCTACCGACATCCCGCCGATTTGCGCGAGGCTGTCAATGGCTTGAGGCGCAGCGATTGGAACGACCAAACCACCGGATCCATCGGCCTGGCAAACCAGGTTGCTGATTAAGCCGAGAGCCTCGAGATTGCTGAAGACCCTTCCGCTACTGCCGACCAACTGCACTTTCTCTCCGGATGGGCCAATCCAGAATCCGGCGTCGGCCTCAAGGCTGACCACGATCCGGCTCAAGCGGTTTAGCGCAGCGCTCCTCTGCTCCGGTGACGGGTCGATCCCCTTTTCATGAACGTGGGAGTTCAATTCGGTCACCTCAAAACCGAGGTCGGCCAACAGTTCCGGCAACAGGTCGGAGGCGGGGGAATGGTTGACGTCGATCACCACCTTGGGGGCCGCCTTGCTCAGCAGGTCGCGATCGAGATGGTGAAGGAACCCTTCACGGTAGAAATCGTAGAGTCGGGGCAGTTCCTCGATACCACCAGGTTCCGAATGATGGGCCCGGCGAAAGTTTTCCTTGAAGTAAATCCGCTCGATCCCCTTGGCTGACGACGAAGAGATATCGTTGCCGTCGCTGTCGAGAAACAGGATCTCGGTGGCCGCCGGATCTTCGGGGGATTGACGGAAATGGATGCCGCCGACTTCACCGAAGGAGGCCAGTTTGTAACGAAGCACCGGCAGCGGCACCATCTTGATGTCACGGACGTTGATCCCAGCCGAGAGCAGGCCACCGACAAACGAACGCTTGAGCATGCGCGATGAGCGAATCGCATCACGCCCGGCCAGAACAAAGCTCCCCTTGGGAAGGGTCGAACCGTAGGCCGCTCCGAGACGCGCCGAAAATTCTGGGGTCATTTCGACATTGGTCAGGCCACGCACCACCGACCCCTCGAACAGGCTTTTGCGCCACTTCTCCCCCCAGATCAGGTTGGTGGTGACAGTTGCGCCGCTCTCGACCACCTTGCGCGGCCAGATCTTGACATCGCGGCGAACCTGAACCTCGTCACCGACCAGCGTTTCATCGGCGATCACCACCCCCGGTTCGATGATTGTTTCACGACCGACCCGGACCTTGTTGCCGAGCACTGCCCCGCGGATACTGGTGCCGGCCTTGACATAGACATTGTCCCAGAGAATGGCGTTTTCCAACACCACATTGTTTTCGATCTGGCAGTTGCGGCCGATCACGCAGTTGCTCAACCGAACATGCTCCTCGACCCGGGAGTTGTCGCCCATCACCACCAGTCCGGACAACTCGGCCGAGTCGGCCAATTGCGCGTCGCGACTGATGAAACTGCGTTCGCCGGCAACGGCTTGCGGCTCGCTGATGCTGACCTTGACCCGTCCGTGGCAGATATCGGCACAAGCTTCGAGATAGGCTTCCGGGTTGCCGATGTCGGCCCAATAACCGGTCAGGTTGCAGCCGTAGAGGGGATCCTGATTGTCGAGCATCATGGGAAAAATGTCCTTGGCCCAGTCACGGTTCTCGCCTTCGGGAATCAGCTTGAGAACCTCGGGCTCAAGGATATAGATGCCGGTATTGATGGTGTCGGAAAAGACTTCCCCCCAACCGGGCTTTTCGAGGAACTTGGTGATACGCCCCTGCTTGTCAGTAATCACCACTCCGAACTGCAGCGGATCGGTAACCGAGGTGAGGGTGATGGTCGCCTGAGCCTGTTTCTCTTGGTGGAAGGCAATGGCCTGGGTGAGGTCGAAATCGGTAAGCAGGTCGCCGCTGATGATCATGAACCGCTCATCGAGATGGCGCGCCGCTGCCTTGACCGCTCCGGCAGT
>PKTY01000066.1 GCA_002869725.1 Desulfuromonas sp.
CAGGTTCTCGAGCTCTTCTCCCTGGTGCCGCGACAGGTGAACTTTGGTGTGGTCAAGTCGGGGGAGACTTTTAAAAAACAGGTTGCCCTGGAAAACCGGACCGGGGAACCCCTTCTGATTATGTCAGTTGAAACCACCTCTCCCCAGCTGCAGGCTCGTTTTGATGAACAACTGCCTGCCGGGGGAACCGGCGAAGTTGATGTTTCCCTGCAGCCGAAAGCAGGGCAACAACGGTTCAGCGGGTATGTCATTTTCAAGATCCAGGGCAAGCGCATGTATGACCTGCGTCTACCGGTTTATGCTTCAGTTAACTAAATCGCCAGATTTTTTTTGTTATAATTCTAAATCAGTGAACTCGGTGTTAGCCGGACTGGCCATTTCGCAGGAGGGTCCATGGAACAGAACCAGGTCTCGCCGCCACAGCGGCGCAACTTTCTGATGATTATGCTGTGAGGTGTCGGCTCTTTGCTGGCGGTTGCTGCAGGGTGGCCACTTGTACGTTTCCTGATGCCGTCTGGGCAGGGAGATTCTGCCGGGCAGGTTGCGATTGATCGTGCGCAGGTGGCGCTCGGGACAGCGCACCTGTTCGAGTACCAGGGGCGGCCGGCGGTGGTGTTGCAGCCCGTACCGGGAGAGTTCGTGGCGCTGTCGGCTGTTTGTACTCATCTGGGTTGCATCGTCCAGTGGCAGGAGGAAGAATCCCAGTTTCTCTGCCCCTGCCATGCCGGGCGATTTTCCACCGACGGCTCGGTGGTCAGCGGTCCGCCGCCCAAGCCTCTTGAAACACTGCCCGTCACCCTGGACGGCGACCAGGTCCTGGTCGGTTAGGAGATGCCCATGTCACCATTGAAAATGCTGGTTGATTTTCTGGATGTGCGGTTGGGGGTGCGGGATATCTTCACCAAAGAGGTGAGTGGCTATCTGCTGCCGCGCCGGGTGAACGCCTGGTACACCCTCGGCGCCGTTCTGCTGACCCTGTTCGGTCTACAGATTTTTACCGGCATCCTGCTGCTGGTTTACTATGTGCCGCATGCCGACCTGGCCTTCGCCAGCGTTCAGGCAATTGTCAACGAGGTCCCGTTCGGCTGGCTGATCCGCATGCTGCATGCCGTCGGCGCCAACGTCATTGTCATCGCTCTGTTGCTGCATATGCTGTCGGTCCTCTTCATGGCCGCCTACAAGGGACGTCGTGAATTTACCTGGCTCTCCGGTTTCATCCTGTTCAACCTGACGATGGGACTCTGTCTGACCGGTTATCTGCTGCCCTGGAGCCAGCTCTCTTTTTGGGCGACGACGGTGGCCACTGACACGCCCGGTGCCATTCCGGTGATCGGTGATTTCCTGGTCGAGTTCCTGCGCGGCGGCGCTACAGTCGGCAACCAGACCCTGGGACGTTTCTTCGCCCTGCATGTGGTCGGCATGCCGCTGATCCTGCTTGGCCTGATCGGCTTCCACCTCTTCTGCGTTAAGAGACGTGGTATTTCAGAGCCGCCCTTCGGTGAAGAGTATCTCGGCGAGGAGCTGCTGCCTTTCTTTGAACATGAGGAACATCCCGGCGGAATCCCCTTCTTCCCGAATTACGTGGTCAAAGACGCGGCGGTCATCTGCTTCTTCCTGGCTTTTTTGCTGGCAATTATCTTCTACCTGCCGGGACTGTTCTTTCCGCCTTCGGCGTTTGAACCGGCTGATCCGTTTGTGACACCGCCGGGAATCAAACCGGAGTGGTATTTCCTCTGGGCCTACCAGACGCTCAAGGTCTTCCCGAGCGAAATTATCGGTCTCGGCGTGCAGGGAGCCTTCATGACCTTCCTTGCCCTGCTGCCTTTTATCGACCGGGGGCGGGAGCGGCGTCCGGCCAAGCGGCCTATTTTTGTGACCTGCTACGTGCTCGGTATCCTCCTGTTCGTGGCCATTTCCATCTGGGGGCATTACTCATGATACGGCAAACGATCTTGTGTTGTGGTTTCCTTGTGGTCTTGGCCTGCGGCCTGCTGGTTTCACAGGCGGTTGCCCAACAGGACGAAACCGTTTGCATCCAGTGCCACGGTGGCCTGTCAGATGCGCTGGGGGCACCGGTCGGCGAGTGGCGGGAGAGCATCCACGCCGGAAACGGTATTTCCTGTCATGATTGCCACGGTGGGGACCCGACCGATTACGCCATGGCGATGAGCTCAGAGCGGGGCTTTATCGGTGCGCCGGAGTACACAGAGGTCCCGGATTTTTGCGGCCGTTGTCATGTCGGCGTTCTGGAGGATTACAGCAAGAGTGCTCACGGGCAGGCCCTGCATCAAGGAGGCGCCCAGTGCGTGATGTGCCACGGCAACCATGAAGTACAACAGGCCAATCTTGACCTGATCAATCCGGAGAGCTGTGCGCGTTGTCACGATTATGAGCGGGCCGACAAGATCAAAGCGATCCTGGCGGACACCGATGGTCAGATCATCGCCATGGACGCTGAGCTGACCCGACTCGGCAAGCTCGGTATGGAAGTTGACGCTTTTGAGGGGCAGCTATTCGACCTGCGTAATCGGTTCCACCGGGCGTTCCATACCGTTAAGGAAGCGCGCGTGCGGGAGCAGACCGGAGAAGTCCTGGCGGGCCTTGAGGCGCTGC
>PKTY01000350.1:0-10189 GCA_002869725.1 Desulfuromonas sp.
AGGTAGGTGGCGATCAGGGATGCGGTGTTCCGATCGTCCTCGATAATCCATATGGGTTCATTTAGTTTTATTGAGGACATGGCTTGGCTCATATCGGCAAATACTAGTTTTCTTTTAGACTATAACAAACCTGAATTGAGGAGATAGAACAAGTTTGAGATAAAGGAAGTTCATCCATGAAGCCAAGAATCAGTATGGTCACGTTAGGTGTTCGAAGTCTGGCTGATTCTATTGAATTTTATGAAAACGGGCTGGGTTTCCCTCGAATGGATTCGCCTCCCGATGTTGCCTTCTTCACACTTAATGGCACATGGTTGGGTTTGTATGGTCGCGAGGCTCTAGCTGAAGAGGCCACTGTGTCATCCGAAGGTGTTGGTTTCAAGGCATTTTCGCTAGCACACAATGTAATAAGCTCTGCGGTAGAGGTTGAAACAATCATGTCGCAGGCCATGGCTGCTGTGCGACCTTAGTGAAAAAGCCACGGAAGGTCTTTTGGGGAGAATACAGTGGCTATTTTGCTGATCTTGATGGACATTTATGGGAATTGGCCCACAACCTTTTTTTTGGATAGGCCCAACCGATGAAATCGGATAGCGAACATTCGAGCAGATTTGAAAGTTGTTCAGTTTACAATTCATTTATCAGCTGTCAATTTATGATGTAAAATGGCCCGTCCGTTCTGGATGGGCCATTCTCGTTTTGCAGGTGAACCAATATTTCCACGCCCCGCAAATTTCACACCATTCAAACAATGCGAGAGTGTAAACAAGAAATAGACCTCGCCATTAGATTGCTGTAGATTAACAGAATCATGTTTTGCAGTGTGTTAGTCGCACGGCGCTTACGCTTGATTTAGGGTGTGTCAGCGACGAGGTGCTTAGGAAGGTATTATGAGGATTGCAATAATTATTGTATTGCTACTAACAATCGCAGGGTGTGGGTGGCTATCTGACGAGTTTGAAGCGATTACTCTGGATGAGCTAAATAGGCTCAAATGTGAATGGCAAGATACTAAAGTCTCCAAATGGTTTTATCTTGGCTCTGAAGAAGGATACCACAAGTTTGTTCATAGGGACCTTCCTGGGGACAAACTCTACGAAATCAAATCCTCAGAATTTACAATTGATAACCCAATGCCTTTTTCAAGTAACAAAACTAATTGGGTAACAATGCCTTGGGGACCGACATACGCAGAATGTAAACAATAATGTCTCATTCACCACGGGTTTTGAGAAGGAAAGCTGATCTCCGATTGATAGAGGTATTCGAGAAGGTTTTTAATCCGACCAGAAGCGGCCACTTTATTGCGGGTGGCTGTTTCTCACATTGCAGGCCAGTAAGAACTACTGCATTTCTGTAATTTTGACCACGCCAACACAATATGAGAGGATTTCTGAGAGCTTCAAGGGTGTTAACACTAGGCCCCTGGGACGTTAATTGAGGTGTGTCAGGACCGAGGTGTTGAGACGCCAATGGAAGTAATATGGAGATTTTGAAGGCAGACAAAAATCACAAAAGAAAGTGCTTCAGAATTTTCTTTTTGCTGATTGGTGCAAGCGCCACCTTAATAGTCTGAACGCTGCTTCACGGGCATGTGATGAAGTACGGACGTGCGTCAATAACATACATGAGCTTTGCGGAGGATTTTGATCCTGACGAATGGTGTCTTTAAAGAGGTTCTCCAAACCTATTATTACTCAACCATTACCTGAGGAGTTGCCATTAAGGCTGCTCCTCTTTTTGTTGAACAGGGATGTGCGAGGGTATAGGATGGGTAGCACTAAAGAAAAGAGCCCTAAGGACTGGCCTTAGAGCTCTATATCGGTGTGCCACCTGGTGTACCAACTGATTGTGTAACTCTGTAACGAGCTGTTAACCAAGTGTTCTAAGTAATTGGTGCCGAAGGCGAGACTCGAACTCGCACGACCTTTCGATCACCGCCCCCTCAAGACGGCGTGTCTACCAGTTCCACCACTTCGGCAAAGGGTCCACATATATACTGTGATGTCGGTTCGCTGTCAATAAGATTTCAACCAATTACTTGGTCTCATTTGCCGCCGGTTCGGAGGCTGTCTCACTCGTAGGTTTATCCGCAGGAGCTGTCGGTGCTGCGGCTGGTTCGGTGGCCGTCGGGGGCATGCTTGCCGGCATAGGCGAGGAGGGGGCGGACATTGGTGCCACCTGCTCGGGCATGATGCTTGACGAGCCGGGTTGTCCCCAGAAAATCGCCAGTGCCAGGCTGGTCAGCATGAAAATAATGGCTGCACCGGTGGTCATCTTCCCCAGGAAGGACTGGCCGCCGCTGGCTCCGAATACAGTGTTACTGGATCCGGCTCCAAATGCCGCGCCGATCTCGGCCCCTTTGCCCCCCTGGATGAGGACGATGCCGATCAGGGCCAGACAGACAGTAATGTGAATAATCAGCAGAAAATAGGTCATCGGGTCACCAAATGTTGAGTTACACTTATAGCGAATTCAAACCAAGACCTTAGCATATTCATCAGGCCAGTAAAAGTCCGAATTTGTCTTTAACTACACTTTCTGAAACTTGATGATGCGCACAAAGTCCGCGGGTTTGAGACTGGCTCCACCGACCAGAGCCCCGTCAACATCTGGCTGGGCCATGAGGCCGTCAACATTGTCTGGTTTGACACTGCCACCATAAAGGATGCGGGTTGCTCCGGCAACTTGTGCTCCGTAGAGTTCGTCGAGCAGGCTGCGGATAAAAGCATGGGACTCTTGGGCTTGTTGATCGCTGGCGGTCTTGCCGGTGCCGATTGCCCAGACCGGTTCGTAGGCGATCACAACTCTGACCATAGATTCGATGCCAAGGCCTTTGAGTCCTTCGCAGACCTGTCGGCGCAGCACATTGAACATCTGGCCCGACTCACGCTCGGCGAGGGTCTCGCCGATGCAGAGAATGGTTCCCAGGCCGGTTTCCGCCAGGGCGTGGACTTTGCGGTTGATAAAGGCGTCGTCTTCACCGAAAAGTTGGCGGCGCTCGGAGTGACCGATAATCACATAGTTACAACCAATATCTTCAACAAGCTGTGGAGAAACTTCACCAGTAAAGGCGCCTTGGGCTTGCGGGTAGCAGTTCTGGGCAGCAACCTTTATGGAACTGCCCCGCAACGCATCGGCAACCGCATTGAGGGCTGTGAAGACCGGAGCGACGACGATTTCAACGTCGGTGACGTCAGAGGTTTGGGATTTGATCCCGGTCGACAGAGCGATAGCTTGGTCCCGGGTGTTATGCAGTTTCCAATTGCCAGCAATTATGGGTGTGCGCATGTCGAACTCCTGCTCAAGAATTAACGCTACTCAGACTGATCTGCAGAGTTTCAGGCATCGGTCAAGGCGGCGACTCCGGGGAGTGCTTTCCCTTCGAGAAATTCGAGGGAGGCTCCACCGCCGGTGGAGATATGGGTCATCTGGGTTTCTACGCCGGCCTTTTTGACGGCCGCCACCGAATCGCCGCCGCCGATGATGGAGCGGGCCTGGCTCTCCGCAAGGGTGTGGGCGACCGCCATGGTGCCGCGGGCAAATGGATCGAACTCAAACACTCCCATTGGCCCGTTCCAGATCACCATGCGTGCTTCACGCAACACGGTGTTGAAAGCAGCGGAGGTTTCCGGGCCAATGTCGAGGGCCATCCAGTCATTGGGGAAATCTGCATCGCAGCAGATCTTGTGCGGGGCATCGGCCTTGAACTCCGCAGCCACAACATGATCTTTGGGGAGCATCAGCCGGACGCCCTTGGCTTCGGCCTGAAGCAAAATTTTATGGGCGAGGTCGAGACGATCTTCCTCGACCAGGGATTTACCAACCGGACGCCCCTGTGCCTTGAGGAAGGTGTAGGCCATGCCTCCGCCGATGATCAGGGTGTCGACCTTGTCGAGCAAGTTGTCGATCACCGCGATCTTGTCGCTGACCTTGGCACCACCGAGAATTGCCACGAACGGGTGGTCGGGGTAGGCGAGGGCCTGCCCAAGATATTTGAGCTCCTTTTCGAGCAGGAAACCGGCCAGGGCAGGGGTCAGCAGGTGAGCGACCCCTTCGGTCGAGGCGTGGGCGCGATGGGCGGTGCCGAAGGCGTCGTTAACGTAGACATCGGCCAGGTTGGCGAGCTGCCGGGCAAATTCTGGATCGTTCTTGGTCTCACCGGCATGAAAACGGACGTTCTCCAGAATCAGCACATCGCCGTCTTTCATCTCGGCGACCCGTCTGTTCACCTCGGGCCCGATGCAGTCCTGTGCAATGGCAACCGGCTTGCCAAGATGATCGGCCAGGCAAGGGGCGGTGGGTGCCAGACTGAACCGGGGGTCGGCTCCTCCCTTGGGGCGACCAAGGTGCGAGGCGAGGACCAGTCTCCCGCCGTTATTGATGATATGGCGGATGGTCGGTAGGGCGGCGACGATTCGGGTATCGTCAGTGATTCGACCGTCGCCGTCGAGGGGCACATTGAAATCGACCCGGCACAGAACTCTCTTTCCCCTGAAATCGAAATCGCGGATGGTTTTTTTGGGCAGCATGGCTGGTCACCGTCAGTCAGAAAAAAGGGCAGGTCGAAGCCTGCCCTGAAGAGTATTTGACGATAGAGAGCTTAAAGTTTGGCCGCCATCAGATTGGCCAGATCAACGATTCGGTTCGAGTAACCCCATTCGTTGTCGTACCAGCTCATCACCTTGACCATGTTGCCGGCAATCACGCTGGTGGTGGCCGCATCAACCGAAGAAGAAGCCGGGCTGCCGTTGAAGTCACAGGAGACCAGGGGCGCCTCGATAAAGTCGAGAACACCTTTGAGCGGGCCATTGGCTGCCGTCTTGAGAGCAGCATTGACCTGGTCAACTGTCGTGGCCTTTTCGGTTTCGACCACCAAGTCGACCAGGGAGACGTTGGGAGTCGGCACGCGCACCGCCAGACCGTCGAGCTTTCCTTTCAGTTCCGGTAGGACCAGGGAGACCGCTTTGGCGGCGCCGGTGGTGGTCGGAATCATCGACAGGCCGGCCGCACGTGCCCGACGCAGGTCTTTGTGGGGCAGGTCGAGGATGTTCTGGTCATTGGTGTAGGCATGTACCGTGGTCATCAGCCCCTTAACGATACCGAAGTGTTCCAACAGCACCTTGGCGACCGGAGCCAGGCAGTTGGTGGTACAGGACGCATTGGAAATAACATGATGGCTGGCGGGGTCGTAGAGGTCGGCGTTGACTCCGATGCAGACCGTCAAGTCGACATCGGTTCCGGGAGCGCTGATGATCACCTTGCGGGCGCCTGCCTGGATATGCTTGCCGGCATCTGCCCCTTTGGTGAACAGGCCGGTCGATTCGATCACAATCTCGACACCGAGTTCTTTCCAGGGGAGAGCCGCCGGGTCTCGCTCACTGCAGACCTTGATCGGTTTGCCGTTGACCAGGATCGCGTTCTCTGTTGCAGCGACATCGGCTTTAAACCTGCCATGCACCGAATCGTATTTGAGCAGATGGGCGAGGGTCTGCGGGCTGGTGAGATCGTTGATAGCGACAATCTCGAAGTGCGGATTGTCGATTGCAGCGCGCAGCACGTTTCTGCCGATTCGGCCGAAGCCGTTGATGGCGACCTTTGCAGCCATGAAAATCTCCTTAGATTCAGCTGGAATGAAAAGTTAAGAGTCTGACTTGAAAAGCGACAGACCCACCAATCGGAAACAGCCGGCGAATGATAGCCAATTGTTGGTCGATGGTCAACCGTTTTTAGCCTTATTTAACCTGATCATGGTTGCTCTGCTGTCGCAGAATGTGTTATCTACAGCAGATCTTTTTAGCGGTTTCTTTAGACCTTTGTGGTTTCGACTTGAACCTGATCCCCCTGATGTCTTATTGGCTGGCTGACTGCCCTGTCGCGGGAGCGAGGCTTTCCTAGGATGACCATGAAAACCTCCCTGGAAAGACGCATCCTGATTTTCAGCTTGCTGGCGCTGGCCCTGACTATCATGGTCAACACTGGCTTCAACGTCGCCAGTTTCCACAATAGCTATCGCGATGGGATCCTCCGGCGCTGCGATACCCTCGCCAACGGCTTCAGACGGCAGATCGAGAATGTTCTCAGCCTGGGCCTGCCTCTTAGCGGGATCGAGGGGCTTTCAGAACGCTGCCAGGAACTGGCGGCCAATGACCCGGAGATCTCTTACTGCCTGGTCGAGACCGGCCAAGGACAGATTCTCTATCACAGCGCACCCCCCTATCCGGAAAACACCAGTGTCAGCTACATCGGTCGGCTTTCCGATAACACCATCATCCTGAGTGACCCCCTTCTCGGCAAGCTTTACGACTACTCGACCCCTCTTTACGACTACAACGACCAAGTGGTCGGTCGGGTTCGCATCGGTTTCCAGAAATCGATTCTCGAAGACCTGACTGTCGATCACTTTTTCTCCTCCCTGGCCATACTCGGAGCTGCATTTATCCTTGTTTTTTCGCTAATCGTGCTGTTTGCCCGCTACAATCTGGTCCTTCCAATACAGCGGCTCTGCCAGGCGGCCAAAGAGATCGCCTCCGGGCGTTTCGAGATTCAGATTCCTCAGCTCAAAGCCCGTGAACTACAAGTGCTCAGTGATAGCCTTGGTGAAATGGCCACATCCCTGCACGAGCGCGATCAGCGGATCAACGAAAATTTCCAGGAACTTGAAATGACCAACCGCGAACTGCAACTCTCCTACGAGAGTTTGGAACGGATCAGTTCCGAGTTGGGCCGCAACCGGGAGATGTATCGCTCGTTATTGGAAGATGCCAGCGATGCCATTCTGGTGTGCGATGAAAGTGACAATCTAATCCTAGTCAACAAGGCGGCAGAGCAGTTCTTCGGACTTCCCAAGGAACGAATCAGCGGTAGTAACTATTTTTCATTTCTGGAACTGCTCAATTGCCGGGATGTGAATGGCCTGTTTGCCAAATACCAGCAGGCCCAACCAGGCAAGTCACAGCGATCTGAATTCCGTTTCGTGCGGACCCTGGACCAGCGCCCGTTGCTCGGTTGGGCAACCTGCAGCGCCATTGTCGGTCGCGGTGACAAGCGTCTGGTGCAGATCATCGTGCGCGACGCGACTCACGAGGAAGAGATCCGGCAAAACCTGGAAAAGACTGCTGCAGAAATGGCGCGCCTCAATCAGATGAAGAACTCTTTTCTCGGCCTGGCTTCCCACGAGTTGAAAACACCCCTGACGATTATCATGGGGTATATCGAGCTGCTGACCACCGAGATGGCCGACCAGCTCTCTGGGACTACTACGGAAATGGTCAAGCATATCGCCAAAGCTGGCGAACGATTGTCCGAGATTGTTCGCGATATGGTCGATGTTTCGATGCTTGATGAAAAATCGTTTCAACTGGTCAGCCAGCTGGCTGATGTCAACTCTTTGGTCCATGCGGCCATCGACAAGGTTCAGCCTTTTATCAACCAGCGTCGACAGATTCTCAACCACCAACTGGCCTCAGACCTGCCGCTGGTCAGGTGCGATATGGAACGGATCATTCAGGCGGTTGGCAACATCCTTGGCAATGCCATCAAGTTTACCCCTGACAAGGGGCGAATCACAGTTAAGACCCAGTTGGTCACCCGGCCGCGCTTGCCGGAGAAGTTTGCCCAGAATGGCGTTGATGGCGCTTGCCAGCTTAGCAGTGAAACCTTCCCCTACATAGAAATCGCCATAGCCGACAGCGGTATCGGGATTGCGGGTGCCGACCAGGATGCAATTTTCGACAAGTTCTACGAGGTGGGGGAGGTCGAAGCCCACTCCACCGGCAAGGTTGCTTTCAAGGGGCGTGGCGCGGGGCTTGGCCTGACCGTCGTCAAGGGGGTTGTCGCCCTGCACGGTGGGGCGGTCTGGGTGGAGAGTCCCGGCCACGATCCCCAGTCTTTTCCCGGCAGCACTTTCTACATCCTGCTTCCGGTCGCCAAATCCTCGGCGGATTGAAGAGTCGTGACGTTGGATTTAGGACATGACCGGTTTACCTCTTGCAACTTGAGCGAGCTTGCAGTATCTATCCCGCGAATTGCTGTATTCCAAGAGCGGGTAAGATGAGGTATTGCCTGCTGGCCAGTGGCAGCAAGGGGAATGCAGCGATCATCGAGTCAGGAAACACCCGGTTGCTGGTCGATGCCGGTCTGTCTCTGCGCGAACTGCAGCGACGGATGCAGGAGGTCGGCGTCGATGCCGCAAGCCTCGATGCGGTGCTGATCAGTCACGAACACTCTGACCATGTACGTGGGCTTGGCCCTTTGCAGCGACGTTTCGGTTTGCCGGTCTACCTGCATGCCGGACTTCACACCTGCCTGGCCGACAAGGATCTGCCTGGCGGAGTTCAAGAATTCGAAACCGGTTGCCGCTGGCAACTGGGGGAGCTTGAAGTCGAGGCGTTTCCAGTGACCCATGATGCCATGGCGCCGGTCGGCTTTACCTTCTCTAGCGAGGTCGGCAAAGTCGGTATTGCGACCGACCTCGGCATTGCGACCCGCCTGGTCGAGCAACACCTGCATGGCTGCCGGGCGCTGGTTTTGGAAGCCAATCACGATGAAGAGATGCTGCGCGACGGACCTTATCCCTGGCCGCTCAAACAGCGGGTACGCAGCAGTCATGGGCACCTGTCGAACACGGCGGCGTCCCAACTGCTCGACAAGCTGCTCTGGGACGGTCTGGAGAGCATCACCCTTGCCCACTTGAGCGAGTCCAACAACCTGCCGGACCTGGCGTGTCGTGCCATCGGAGCCATGCTTGAGGGGCAGAACCTGTGCTCACCGGCGCTGATGGTGGCGAGCCAGCACCAGCCAACCAACTGGGTGGAACTGTCCGGCTGATTTGATGATGACGGTTGTTGCCTAATCTGAGAGGAGACTCATGGCCTGTAGAATCATTGTTGGCCTGAAAGACGGTATCAGCGACCCGCGAGGCGAACGGGTCAAGCGTGACATTCGTGATCACCTCGGGATTGCCCTCGACCGGGTCAGAACACTTGATGTCTACACAGTCGATGCCCAACTTGGCGAGGCCGACGTTATCGCTGCCGCTGCCGGTCCGTTCAGTGACCCCGTTATTCAGGAATATGCTGTCAACCGGCCTCTTGCCCATGACTTCGACGTACTGATCGAGGTCGGCTACCGCCCCGGTGTGACCGACAATGTTGGTCGCACCGCCCGCGAGGCCATTGAGTACCAGACAAAAAGAGCTTTCACTCCTGGTGAGGCGGTTTACACCTCGGTGCAGTACCTGCTCAGCGGAACCCTGTCCATGGAAGAGGCCGAGCGGGTCGCCCGAGATTTTCTCGCCAACCAGCTGATCCAGCGCTGGACCATTGTGCCGGCAGCTCTATTCGATCCGGACAGAGGGGTGCCGATTACGGTGCCTAAAGTTGCTGCCGGCAGTCAAGGCAGTGAAGTTCGGGAAATCGATCTCAATGTTGCGGACTCCGAACTGATGCAGATCAGCCGGGACGGCATGCTGGCGTTGACTCTCAATGAGATGAAGACGATCCAGGCCTTTTACCAGAATGAAGAGGTGGTTGTTGCTCGCCGCAAGGTTGGCCTGGGAGCCTGTCCGACCGATGCCGAGCTGGAGGCTCTGGCCCAGACCTGGAGCGAACACTGCAAACACAAGATCTTTGCCGCTTTGATCGACTATGAAGATTCCACCACCGGCGAAAAACGGCAGATTGACTCCCTGTTCAAGAGTTACATTATGCGTGTCACGCGGGAGATCCGCGAGCGGGCCGGTGCAGGAGACATTTGTCTGTCGGTTTTCAAAGACAATGCCGGGGTGATTCGATTCACCGATGACTGGAGCATTGTCTTTAAGGTCGAGACCCACAACTCGCCAAGCGCTCTCGATCCTTACGGCGGAGCCCTGACCGGGATCGTCGGTGTCAACCGCGATTCCTTCGGGACCGGTCTTGGTGCCCGACTGATGTTCAATACCGACGTCTTCTGCTTCGCCTCGCCGTTCTACGATCAGCCCCTGCCGCCCCGCTTACTGCATCCGCGCCGGATTTTCGAAGGGGTGGTTGAAGGGGTGGAGCATGGCGGCAACAAGAGCGGGATCCCGACCGTCAACGGCTCAATCGTCTTCGACGAACGCTTCGCCGGCAAGCCCCTGGTCTACTGCGGGACCGGTTCGATCATGCCGAAGCGACTCGCTGACGGTCGGCTGTGCCACGAGAAACAG
>PKTY01000350.1:10201-15063 GCA_002869725.1 Desulfuromonas sp.
TCGGTGGCCGCATCGGCAAGGACGGTATCCACGGCGCGACCTTCTCATCGGAAGAGCTCCACGAGGGTTCGCCAGTAACCGCGGTGCAGATCGGCGACCCGATCACCCAGAAGCGCATGTTCGATTTTCTGCTCATCGCCCGCGATCGTGGCCTCTACACTGCCATTACCGACAACGGTGCCGGGGGCCTCTCTTCGTCGGTGGGCGAGATGGCCGAGGATACCGGTGGCTTTGAACTGCATCTCGACCGGGCACCCCTCAAATACCCTGGGCTCCAGCCTTGGGAGATTTTGATCTCCGAAGCCCAGGAACGGATGACGTTGGCGGTACCTCCCGACCAGCTCGACGCGTTCATGACCCTGTCCCGCGAAATGGGGGTCGAGTCGACCGACCTCGGCTGTTTTACCGACTCCGGTTACTATCACTGCCTTTATCAGGGGCAGACCGTGACCTGGCTGCCGATGAGCTTCCTGCACGACGGGGTGCCGCAACTGCGGATTCCGGCGCGCTGGGTACCACCGCAGTCGACCGAACCGGTGCTTCCGGACATGGAGTGTGGTGAGATCCTTAAACGACTGCTCGGACGCCTCAATATCTGCTCCAAGGAGAGCGTGGTGCGGCGTTACGATCACGAGGTGCAGGCGGGCACCGTGGTCAAGCCGTTGACCGGCGTCCACAACGATGGTCCGTCGGATGCCGCGGTGATTCGCCCCCTGGCAGACAGCTTCGCAGGGGTGGTCACCTCCCATGGTATCTGTCCGCGCTATTCCGATCTCGACACCTATCACATGACGGCCAATGCCATCGACGAGGCGCTGCGCAACTATGTGGCGGTCGGCGGCAACATCGAGCATGTCGCCGGTCTCGATAACTTCTGCTGGTGCGATCCGGTCATGAGCGACAGGACTCCGGACGGCGAATACAAGGCCGCCCAGCTGGTTCGTTCCAATCAGGCTCTCTACGACTACTGCCTGGCTTTCGGTGTGCCGTTGATCTCCGGCAAAGACTCGATGAAAAACGACTACCAGATCGGCGAGACCAAGATTTCGATCCCGCCGACCCTGCTCTTTTCGGTGATCGGCAAGATCGACGATGTGCGCCTGGCGACCACCATGGACGCCAAGAAGTCCGGGGACCTGGTCTACCTGCTGGGACGCACCGAGGATGAACTCGGCGGCTCCGAGTATTACGCCCTGCATGACGAACTCGGTGCCAATGTGCCAAAAGTTGATGCCGGCAGCGCCATGGCCCGTTATCGGTCGGTTAATGTTGCCCAGGGTCAAGGTCTGCTCGCCTCCTGCCACGATCTTTCCGATGGCGGCCTGGCGGTGGCTCTGGCCGAAACGGCCTTCGCCGGAGGACTCGGGCTCGATATCGTTCTCGACCAGCTCGACGCACCGGACCCGTTGAACGATGAGAAACGACTTTTTTCCGAATCGGCCAGTCGCCTGTTGGTCACGGTGCCGGTCGAGCAGCGTCAGACATTCGAACGATTGTTCGCAGGGCAGAGCTGCCGCTGCATCGGGGTGGTCAGTGCTGCACCGGTGTTGAACATAACAGGTGTCGATGGTTCTCCCGTGCTGGAAGCGGCCATCGATGACCTGAAATCGGCCTGGCAGGCGACCCTCAAGGAGCTGTAATCATGGCCAAAGTCGTTAAAGCGATTGTCATTACCGGTAACGGCACCAATTGTGAGCGCGAGGTGGCCAATGCTTGCCGGCTGGCCGGTGCCGAGTGTGATATCGTCCATATCGCCGAACTGCTGGCCGGCCGAGTAAGCCTCGATCACTTCCAGTTTTTGAACCTTGCCGGCGGCTTCCTTGACGGTGACGACCTCGGCAGCGCCAAGGCCGGGGCCAATCGCCTCAAGTTTGCTCAAGTCAGTGGGGGCAGCGAGACACTGACCGATCAGTTGCAGCGTTTTATCGCTGCCGGAAAGCTGATCATGGGGGTCTGCAACGGGTTTCAACTGATGGTCAAGCTCGGTCTGTTGCCGGCCATCGACGGTGACTACCTGACTCAGACCGCCACCTTGAGCCATAATGACAGCGGCCGCTTTGAAGATCGCTGGTGCCAGCTGCAGGTTGAAGCGACATCCCCCTGCATCTACACTCGTGGACTCGATCAACTGTATCTGCCGGTGCGCCATGGCGAAGGGAAGTTTATCGCCAATGAGGCAACACTTGCCGCCATCGAGCAGCATAGACTGGTAGCAATGCGCTACGCGGATAACGATGGGTGCCCGACCATGGTCTACCCGTCCAACCCCAACGGGTCGCTGTCCGCCATCGCCGGCATCTGCGATCCCAGCGGTCGTCTGTTTGGCCTGATGCCACACCCCGAGGCTTACACTCATCACACCCACCATCCGCGCTGGACCCGAGATCAGAACTTGCCGGAAGAGGGGATGGGGCTGTGGCTGTACCGCAATGCCGTCGATTTC
Source organism: Desulfuromonas sp. (assembly GCA_002869725.1). Classification (GTDB taxonomy): domain Bacteria; phylum Desulfobacterota; class Desulfuromonadia; order Desulfuromonadales; family BM103; genus BM103. The sequence goes on from PKTY01000350.1 coordinate 12,645, forward strand.
ATTCGCCAAGAACAGATTTAAGCAACGATTTCCGACAACGGAGCGAGCTAGAGAGCATGTTCGATAAATTCCAGGATGAATGTGGTGTGTTCGGCATTTTCGGCCATCCCGAGGCTGCCAACCTGACCTACCTCGGCCTTTATGCCCTGCAGCACCGTGGTCAGGAGAGCTGTGGAATCGTTTCTTCCGACGGCCAGCGACTGCAGGCCTATCGTGGCATGGGGCTGGTCGCCGACGTCTTTAAGCGCGACTCGACCTTCGAAGAGCTCCCAGGACGCAACGCCATCGGCCATGTCCGTTATTCGACGGCGGGGAGCAGCGATTTCAAGAACGTGCAGCCGATCATGGTCGACTACGCGCGGGGAAGTATTGCCGTGGCTCATAACGGCAACCTGGTCAACGCCCAGGATATCCGCAACGAGCTGGAACAGAGCGGATCGATCTTCTCCACGACGTCTGATACCGAGGTTATTATCCACCTGATGGCCAAGGCCCAGAGCGAATCTCTGGCTGACCGGGTCGCCGAAGCGTTGTCGGTGGTCAAAGGGGCTTACAGCGCCCTGTTTTTGACCGAGACACGGATGGTGGCGGTGCGCGACCCCAACGGTTTTCGTCCCCTGAGCCTCGGCCGGCTCAACGAGGCCTACGTGGTTGCTTCGGAGACCTGTGCGTTCGACCTGATTGAGGCCGAATTTATTCGTGAGCTCGAACCCGGCGAAATGCTGGTGATCGACAAACACGGCATGAAGTCGTTCAAACCGTTCAAGGAAGTATCGCCCTCACCCTGCATATTCGAGTTCATTTACTTTGCTCGTCCCGACAGTACCATCTTCGGCCGCCAGGTCTACTCGGTCCGCAAGGAGTTCGGCAGGCAGCTGGCCCGCGAACACGCGGTTGATGCCGATATAGTGGTGGCTGTGCCGGATTCCGGGATGCCAGCGGCCATCGGTTACGCCGAGGAGGCGGGGATACCTTTCGAACTGGGACTGATGCGCAATCATTATGTCGGTCGCACCTTCATCGAGCCGCAGCAATCGATCCGTCATTTTGGTGTCAAACTCAAGCTGAATCCGGTGCGCGATATTATCGATGGCAAACGAGTTGTGGTGATCGACGATTCTCTAGTGCGGGGGACCACTGCCCGCAAGATCATCAAGATGATTCGCAATGCCGGCGCCAGCGAGGTTCATATGCGCATTTCCAGCCCGCCGACCAGCTTCCCCTGTTACTACGGCATCGATACCCCGACCCGCAAGGAGCTGATCTCTTCTTCGCACAGTATCGAGGAGATCAATCGTTATATCACCTCCGACAGTCTGGGTTACCTGAGCCGCCAGGGGATGCGGGTCGCTGCCGGAGCCCCTGCTGAGCTTGTCAACGGTCATTTTTGCGATGCCTGTTTCAGCGGTGAGTACCCGGTCAAATTTCCGCGCCTGCGCGCCGACAGCCAGCTCGGTCTGTTCTGACGTCCCCCTTAATGTGAGGGGATTGAGGGGAGGGTGGCGCCCCGGATAACCCTTTCACCAGGGGCGGGGGATATAAAGGCCATATCAGGAGCTGGACTCTGAATCGTTACAAGACAAGTTCACAGACCGGTTTAGTTGTTTTATGTCAACCCTTTGATTATTAATAATATTTGGAGAGAATTATGACCAAACAGGAACGCAACGATCTGATGCAGATTGTCCGGGAGCTGTCCTATGAAGAGCGCGAAGTGACTCTGGCTTCCGGGCGCAAGAGCAATTTCTATTTCGATGGCAAGCAGACCACTCTGCACGCTAAGGGCGGCCTTTTGGTCGGCAAGGCGTTCTGGGAAATCGTCAAGGAGTTTGGCGGCAAGGTCGATGGCGTAGGTGGCTTGACCATGGGGGCTGACCCCATTGCCACCGCCACCTCGATTGCTGCGGCTCTTGAAGGGGAGCAGGTCCACGCCTTCATCATTCGCAAGGAACCGAAGGGACACGGTACCGGCCAGTGGCTTGAGGGGCGCAAGAACCTGCCGGTTGGCAGTCGGGTGGTGATCGTCGAGGACGTGACGACCACCGGCGGGTCGTCGATGAAGGCCGTTGAACGGGCCGAGCAGGAGGGACTGGTCGTCGCCGGGATCGTCACTTTGGTCGATCGTGAAGAGGGGGCCCGGGAAAATATCGAAGGGGCAGGACAGTAACTGCGGGCGGTGCTCACCCGCAGCGAGGTTGTCGGCTAGGTCTCTTCCGGGATTTTGAACACAACGTGCACCCCGTCGAGTCTCCGCAGTTCTTCGCGGTCGATGTTGTTGGTGTCGCCGATCACCCCGATGATGGTGCGGTTTGAACCGGTCGATTGGTGAAAATCGAAGTCGTGTTCGACCAGGTACTGTTTGACCCGGCGCAGCTGATCTTCGGCTGCGCCTTTTCTCATGACAATCAACATATTCAGA